>JAAZDL010000155.1 GCA_012512795.1 Mycoplasmatota bacterium | reverse complement strand
TTGTGGTGATCTTCACCTCTATATTAGAAAGGTGGGTGGGAGGTTTCTCTACACCTTTTATCCCCGCCTGTCGATCTAAGGTGGCTTACCCCGACCTAAATTATCTGTAATGGTAGGCTCCCAATCGTCCCACCGCTTACCATTAATAGGCCCTATTGTTACATCTCTTACACCATTCATTTCGAGTATTCTTTGTGCAATATCTTTACCTGTTAAGCTTGAACTATTGTTAATCTTTGAATATTTGTTATAAGATAATGAAACATAAATCTGAGCTATTAAAGGTAATACTATAATAAACAAAATTAATATTGAATTAAATTTTTCCATATAATCATCTCCTTACATATATATTATCAATCTTTTGTGAAAAGTAAAAGAAAAATATTAGCAATAAAAAAAGAATGTTATTTCTAACATTCTTTTAATTAGATAACCATTGCTAATATTATAGCTACAAAAGATATAACTAATAATGCAACAACTAATTTCCAAACTTTTTTAATCCACTGAGTATATGGGACATTAAGATAACTAAGTCCTAAAACTAGTGCAACACTTGTAGGAGCTACAAACATTGTAACACCATAAAGGCTTTGAACTAAAATCGCTATTACTGTTGAACTTACATTTTGACTTGCAAGTTGTGGTATAACATAATTTGCAAGGTATAAAATATCAACATGAAGTACAGACCCTAGAATTACTACTAAAGAACTAAAGAATACATTAAACTTACTTGTAGCATTTATTAAGAAATCAGCTATTGTTGGGAAAAACATTGTGTTACCAGCAAAGTATACTACTGTATATGCAAGAACTACTAATAATGCTGGTTGTAGCATCTTTTTAGCTCCATCAGTCATATTTTTAAGAACTTCTGAATGTTTCATTCTATAAAATCTTCCTAGTACAAGAGCTGATAGTAAAGACATTACTGCCATTTCTGCATAGAACCAATTTCCAAAACTATTAACAGTTCCAAATAGATATGCAAATATAGTAAAGTCTTTAATACTAAACTCCATAATTGATGTATGCATTTTTGAAAACGCATCTACTGCAAAAGTACCTTCCCAATTTGTACAAGCTAGAATTAGTAATACAAATAATACTGAGAAAACAACAATAATTGGTGCTACTGAATATTTATTTGATATTTTTTCACCTAAGAACATATCTTCTTCATCAGAATCAACTTCTTCTTTTTTGCCTTTTTTAGCTTTTGCTTTATATAAATAGAATACTAATGCAATTATTGAAAATGCTAATATACCTAATTTGTAATATAAACCAACAGATAATTTAGTTATTTCTAATTGATCATTAATAGTACCTGTTATAGTATAACTAATTGTGCTACCTATAACACCAATTAACATTGCCCCAAATGTAGATAATAAAGCTGTTATTTTATCATACCCTAATGCTAAGATAATACTTATAATAGCTGGTATGAAAATGAATAATAACAAATTATAATCAAACACTGATGTTAAAGCTGCAATAAATACAGAAATAACTGTTACAAATATAAATTCCCTTCCTTTTAGTTTGCTTGCTGTTTTATCTATCAAAGCTCTATACTTTCCAGTTTTTCCTAGAACACCAT
Organism: Mycoplasmatota bacterium; assembly: GCA_012512795.1. GTDB lineage: Bacteria > Bacillota_I > Bacilli_A > RF39 > UBA660 > CAG-1000. The sequence goes on along the minus strand of JAAZDL010000155.1, from coordinate 12,024 downwards.
ATAATGCTCCAACTGAAACTAAGAAAATAAGAATTTGAAGAAAATAGCTGAACTCATAAGCTCCAAATAGTAGTTGAAAGAAATCAAAGAATCCAACTCTATACATTCCAAGTGCTGAAAGTTCTCCAGCATCGAAATAACTAGCGCCTATAAGCCAAGTTAACACTACAATACCAAGTAGCATAAACATGATTATTTTAAATAATCCGGTCTTTTTCATAAATTAATCCTCCTCATAAATATTATATAACAAAAAAAGACTATATTACAAGAAATATAGCTCTTTTTTGTTATTTTTCACAAACTTATATTTTTTATATGATCTTTAATTTTATTGATACATTCAAAAAAATCTTTTTCATTTTTACACATAACAATTTCGTTTTTATAATCTTTTGATTTAGGAATATATTTCAAATAATATAGAGCATGAGTTTTAATTTCTAAAATAGCTTTCATTTCACCATTATTTTGTTTTAGTAACTCATAGTGATATACAAGCATTTCGATTCTTTCTTTATAAGTAGGTTCATCTATTATAGTGTTGTTTTCTATATATTGAACACATTGTTTAATAAACCACGGATTACCCAAAGCTGCTCTTCCTATCATTACTGCATCGCATCCTGTTTCTTCAAGCATTCTTTTAGCATCATATATTGTTTTTATATCTCCATTACCTATAACAGGTATATTAACAGCTAATTTAACATCTTTTATTAAAGACCAATTAGAAAGACCACTATATCCTTGTGATCTAGTTCTAGGATGGATAGCTATTGCACTAGCTCCTGCTTTTTCTATAATTTTAGCAACTTCAACACAATTGATAGAATTATTATCCCAACCACTTCTTATTTTTACTGTGATAGGTGTATTTACATTTGATACAACAGCAGAAACAATATCAAAGATCTTATCAGGTGTTTTAAGTAAAGAAGAACCAGCTTGAGATTTCAATGCAACTTTTGGTACAGGACATCCCATATTTATATCAATAATATCCGGCTTTATGTTTTTTTCAATATATTTAGCTGCAGAAACAAAACTATCAACATCATTTCCAAATATTTGTATACTTATAGGCCTTTCATAATTATCTATTTTTAAAAGATCAATAGTATTTTTACTATTGTATATTATTCCCATATTGCTTACCATTTCAGAATATATTAATCCAGCATTCATTTGTTTTATAATTTTTCTAAAACTTATATTTGATATACCTGCCATAGGAGCAAAAACAACTTTATTTTTAATTTCTATATTTTTAATTTTAAACATATCATTTTCCTCAAAAATAAATTTATCATTATTCTTATTTTTTTGCAATAAAAAAGAGTTATAAACTCTTTTAATCAGTTTTCGCAGTAACATGACATGTTATATTTTTAGTTATATTTAAGAAAGTATATTTTACACTTCCGTCTGTATTTTCTTCTATTTTTGAAGGTGTAACACTATCTTCACAAGATATATTTCCAACACTTATTCCAGGAGTATTTGATTTAATTGTAAATGTACCTGTACTTCCTGAATTAATTTTTTGAGTAGTGCTTCCTCCGATTGTATCGAGTTGAGTTGGAAAAGAAACTTTAAGAGTAAAAGCTACAACAGTTTTTTTGAATTTAACAGTACATGCAGTATTCTCAGTTAACTTTTCAATAGTTAATTTTCCGTTTTCTAATACTGCTTTTTGATTGTTAGTACAATTAACTGACTCAAGTTCATATCCTGTTTTAGGAGTAACAATTGCTTCAACACTTTGTCCATACTCAGCAGTTTCAGTTGCATTACCATCACCGTTAGTAACAGTAACGTCCATTTTTAGAGTTTTGATTTTAAATACTACTTTGCAAGCAACATCAGACATTATAGTATTTATAGATAGTGTATTAGTCACTGGATTCCATTCTGTTTGTTTTTCATTTGAACAAGTAGATGATTCAAATTCATATCCTATTTCTGGGATTATTACAAAAGAACCGTTTTTTTCTCTTTCAATAAATTTCAAATTGTCAGCTGAAGCTTCACCATTAGTAACAGTAAGAGTAACTTCATATTGTGAGTTTACAAAGTACAAACTACATACACTTGCTTTTTCTTCGCTAGGAACAAATTCCCAAGTATCAATATTAAAATCTCCCGTTACATCATTAGTACATACAAATCTTGAAAAAATATACAAAGTTTCAACAGTTTCTATTCCTTCATCATTAACAGATTTATTGTTTAATGGCATTTCTTCTTGCTCTATATCTTCAAGATAATATTTATATGTGATTTTTTCTTCAGTTATATCATCACCATTTTTACCATTATTTGACTTTTTATTTTCATAGTATCCAACAACACCGCAAGATAGTGTTACTACAAATAGTATTAGTGTTATTATAAAAATCCCTTTATTCTTCATCTTTCCTCCTATTATTGACTATATTAATTTTATAATTATAGATAGATTTTGTCAAGGTAATCTTATTGATATATATACAAATTAACAGTGATTTTATCATAATTATGTGATTATTATTCATAAAACTCTGTATATATCAAAATATATTTGACTTTTTCATATACTTTTTATATAATATTTCCGGTACGTTTTGATGGAGATGTTGTTTCTGTGGGAAGGAAATCATTGCAATTGCAAGTGCAATAAACATTTATATCAAAGAAGGAGAAAACAATGAAAACATTTATGTTAAGAAAAGAAGATACAGAGCATAAGTGGTTTATTATTGATGCTGAGAATCAAATTTTAGGTAAAGTTGCTGCTTTAGCTGCTTCAATGCTTAGAGGAAAACATAAACCTACTTATACACCACATGTTGATTGTGGAGACAATATAATAATAATTAATGCTGAAAAAGTAAAATTAACTGGAAATAAATTAGAACAAAAAATGTATTATAATCATAGCGGTTACCCAGGAGGGTTAAGAGAAAGAACTGCTAAAACTATGATAGAAAAATATCCAGTGGAAATGATAGAAAGAGCTGTAAAAGGAATGCTTCCAAATGGAAGACTTGGTAGACAGATGTATAAAAAATTATTTGTTTATGCAGGTTCAGATCATAAACATGAAGCTCAAAAACCAGAAAGTTTAGAGGTAAAGTAGTATGACAGAAAAAAATAAATATACTGCAATAGGAAGAAGAAAAAGAAGTATTGCTAGTGTTACATTAGTTCCTGGAAAAGGAAACATCACTGTAAATGGTAAAGATGTAAAAGATTATATGCCATATGAAACTTTAGTTATGGATTTAATTCAACCATTAGAACTTACAGATACACTTAACTTATATGATATAATTATTAAAGTTAAAGGTGGAGGATTTTCTGGACAAACAGGAGCAATTAGATTAGGTATAGCTAGAGCTCTTATGCTTGCTAACGCAGAAAATAGACAAACATTAAAATCTAATGAAATGATTACTCGTGATGCTAGAATTAAAGAAAGAAAGAAATACGGACTTAAAAAAGCTCGTAGAGCACCACAATTTAGTAAGAGATAAAAATGAAAGATGTACACATGTACATCTTTTTTTGTGTAATGTTTATGAAATGATAAAAACTTGTTTAAAATAAAAAATAAAAGTGTTATAATCTTTATCGTAGGAGAGTGAATATATGTCAGCAAAGATATTTAAAAGTTTAGATGAACAAATAGATATACTTAAAAGTAAAGGTCTAGTTATAAACGAATATGATAAGACAAAAGAAATTCTTTTAAGAGAAAATTATTTTTTCTTAAATGGTTATCGTTCTCCGTTTTTGATTAGTGGTTCTAAAAGATTTATTGAGGGAACAACTTTTGAAGAAATCCATTCTCTTTTTACATTTGATAGATATTTTAGAAATATTATATTTAAAAATATTTTAATAGTTGAAAACAACTATAAATCTATATTCAGTTATGTCCTTAGTAAAAAATATGGTTATAAAGAAAAAGATTATTTAAATGTAAATAATTTTGATAGATCAAAAGAAAAAGTTAGGCAAATTAATGACTTGCTTAGAAAGTTGAAAAGACAAATTAGAATTAATGGTTATCAACATCAAGCTACGAGCCATTATATAAATAATTACGGATATATACCGATGTGGGTTAGTGTAAAAGTTTTAAGTTTTGGTTTGATGAGTGAACTATTCACAATATTGAAAGAAGAAGATAAAGAAGAAATAGCTAAATATTATGATATTGAGTGTGATGCTTTGCAAGATTATTTATCTGTTTTAGCTAATTATAGAAATTTATGTGCTCATGAAGATATCTTATATAATCATGAAACTCAAAAATTAATTCTTGATACAAAATATCATAAATTATTGAATATACCTAAAGTTGAAGATGATTATATATATGGAAAACAAGATATCTTTGCTTTAATAATTATATTAAAACAAGTATTAACTAAAGATAATTTTAAAATGATGATGAATGAAATAGATTACGAAATAGATTGGCTATCATCTAAATTAAAAGTAATTGACATACATAAAGTTTTATACAGAATGGGATTTCCTGATAATTATAAAGAAATATCATATATAGAGTAAGGAGGATAAATGAAGAAAAAAATAATTTATATATTTACAGTAATAATATCTGTTTTTTTAGGTGCGACTTCAATGTATTTAGTTATTTATCATTTTCCTCTTGATTCAGATAGTATAGCAAGTTCTAAAAATAAAGTTACAGTAACTGATAAAGGTATATCAGAAGGTATTCAAAACATTTATGGAGCTGTTGTAGTTATTGAAAACTATAGTAAATCAAAATTAATAGGTATAGGTTCTGGTTTTATATATGATGAAGAAGGATATATTATGACTAATCATCATGTTATAGAAGGTGCAGATAGTATAAAAGTTATTACTATGAATTCAGAAACAATAACTGCTGAACTTCTTGGTAGTGATGAGTATGCAGATATAGCTGTGTTAAAAATAGATAAAAAATACGCAAAAGATGTAGCAGTAATGGGAAAAAGCGAAGAAACATCTATTGGAGATACTGTGTTTACTATTGGATCTCCTATGAGTAGCGATTATGCTGGAACTGTTACTAGAGGTATTTTAAGTGGTAAAAACAGAATGGTTGAAGTAGCTGTTGGTTCTTCCTCTTCTAATGATTGGATTATGAATGTTATGCAAACGGATGCAGCAATAAATCCAGGAAACAGTGGTGGTCCTCTTTGCAATGTTAATGGAGAAGTAATAGGTATAAACTCTATGAAAATAGTTCAATCTTCAGTTGAAGGTATTGGTTTTGCAATACCTATAGAAGATGCTTTAATATATGCAGAAAAGATTGTTAGTGGTGAAGAGCTTAAAAGAGCGTACTTAGGAATACAAATGTCTGATTTATCAACACCATCTTATTATTTACAAGGAATATCTATAGATAGTTCAATAGTATCGGGAGTAATAGTAGTTGATGTAATTGATAAAGGACCTTCTAAACAAGCAGGAATACAAAAAGGAGATGTTATTAATAAAATTGGATCATACTCAGTTAAAAATGTAGCAGAGTTAAGATATTATTTGTATAAACATGAGCCAAATGAAACTGTCGAAATAGAATTAATAAGAGGCAAGACAAGTAAAAAAGTTAATGTTAAACTCGGAGAAAGCTGAAAGTAAAGGCTTTCTTTTTTTCTTGAAAAGAATGTCTGTTTTTATTATAATGAATAATAAGGAATATAGGGAGAAAATTCATGGAAGATAATTACGAATATTATGATAAAAATAAAGTATTAAAAGAATTAAAGACATCTCTAAGCGGACTTAGTGATAACGAAGTAAAAAAAAGAACTATAAAATATGGATTAAATGAACTTCCTAAAGAAGAAATTAAAAGTATTTATCAATTGTTTTTTCTTTCTCTTAAAGATCCTATAATTTATGTTTTAATTTTTGCTGCTATATTATCTTTTGTTGCAAAAGAAGCTATTGATGGGTTTGCTATAATGTTTATTATTATAATAGATGCAACTCTATCATCTTTCCAAGAGTATCGTGCTGAGAAAAATTCTGAGGCATTAAAAAAATTAATTAAAGTAAAAGTAAAAGTTATAAGAGGAGATAGACATCTTGAAATTGATTCATCAAGACTTGTTCCTGGAGATATTGTTGTAATAGAATCCGGAACTAAAATATCTGCTGATATGAGAATAATAAATTCAAATAACTTGACTATTGATGAATCTATTCTTACTGGAGAAAGTATAGCAGTTAATAAAAACTCAAATAATATTAAATTAAGTGATAGTGAGAAAAGTTGTATTTTATATGCTGGAACATCGGTTCTTACTGGAAGAGCTATGGCTGTTGTTATAAGAACAGGAGTTACTACAGAAATAGGAAAAATAGCAGAAAAAGTAGCATTAACTGAAGAAAGTAAATCTCCTTTAACAATAAAAATGGATAAATTTTCAAAACAAATCTCGATTATTATAATAATCTCAGCTGTAGTTATAGGCTTTATCTTAGTAAATAAAAACTATGCACCTATGGAAATCTTTTTAGCTGTAGTGGCTCTCTCAGTTTCAGCTATGCCAGAGGGACTACCTCTTGCTCTTACAATGGCTCTTACAATTGGTTCTAATAGAATGAGCAAAAAAAATGTAATTGTAAAGAAACTAAATTCTGTTGAAAGTTTAGGGAGCTGTACTGTAATAGCAAGTGATAAAACAGGAACTCTTACTGTAAACGAACAAACTGCTAAAATTATTCTTTTACCTGATGGACAATCTTTCGAAATAGAAGGTAGTGGGTATAATGATAATGGTAAAGTTGTTGAGATAGATAACGCTAATATAGAAAATGCGAAATATATATCAAAATTAGCATTTATTAATAATGAGGCATTGTTTCAAAAAACTAATAATAAATGGGAAAAGTTTGGAGATTCTATTGATATAGCGTTTCTAGTGCTTTCACATAAATTAAAAACAAATAAAATCGAATATAAAAAAGTACATGAAATCCCTTATGAATCAGAAAAAAAGTTTTCGGCATTGTTTTATAAAGAAGGAGAAAAAATTAGATGTACAGTTAAAGGGTCAATTGAAGAGATTATTAATTTTTGTTCTTATTCTTATGTAAATGGTAAAAGAAAAAAAATAGATATAAAAAGTATTTTAAAACAAAATGAATATTTAGCATCAAATGGTTATAGAGTTATTGCTTTATGTGATGGGGAAGTTCCTTTAAAAGAAAAGTACGGAGAAAGAGATATTAACAATTTAAATTTTGTTGGTTTAGTTGGTTTTATTGATCCAGTTAGAAAAGAAGCTATTTCTTCAATAAAAAAATGTAATGAAGCTGGAATTAAAGTAATTATGATAACTGGAGATCATGCTTTGACGGCATATGCTATAGCTAAAGAATTGAAGATGGTAGAGTCTAAAGACTATGTAGTTACAGGTAGTGATTTGGAATTTTATATAGATGATAACAAGAAATTTGATAAGTTTATAGAAGATAAAAAAGTATTTGCTAGGGTAACACCTATGCAAAAATTAAAAATAGTTGAATCTTTACAAAGACAAGGAGAGTTTGTCGCAGTAACTGGAGATGGGGTAAATGATGCCCCGGCAATTAAAATAGCTAATATAGGTGTAGCAATGGGCAGTGGTACTGATGTGGCTAAAGAAACGTCTAAAATGATTATTAGAGATGATAATTTTGCATCAATTGTTTCTGGAATAGAAGAAGGAAGAAATGCTTATTCTAATATTAGAAAGATTAGTTTATTGCTATTATCATGTGGTTTTGCTGAAGTATTATTTTTTGTATTATCTATTATATTTGATTTACCTTTGCCTTTAGTAGCAATTCAATTATTATGGCTTAATTTAGTTACAGATGGTATGCAAGATATAGCTTTATCTTTTGAAAGAGAAACTGATAATTTAATGAAATCAAAGCCAAGGAATACAAAAGAAAGTTTATTTGAAAAGGAACTTATCAAACAAATATTAACATCTGGAACATTTATCGGAATACTTGTATTTATTGTGTGGTCTATTTTAATAAAACAATTAAATATGGAAGTAGAGCATGCTAGAGGATATATATTAGCATTAATGGTATTTATTCAAAATATGCATGTGCTTAATTGTAGAAGCGAAACTAAGAGTGTATTTGAAAACAGTTTTAAAAATAATCGTTTTATATTATATACAATTTTAAGTACAATTTTGTTGCAAGTAATTGTTATGGAAGTACCTTTGCTTTCAAGATTCTTACAAACTTACAGCATACCTTATGATCAATTATTGCTATTGTTCATAATATCTATGCCTATTATTTTAGTTATGGAGCTATATAAATATTTAAGTAACAAATAGAATAATCATATTTTTATTATTAAATAATATGATATAATAAACTAAGGAGAAGCATATGAAAAAAAACATATTATTATTAATAAATGGCTTTGGTATAGAGCAGCCTGGATCATATGATATATATTCACCAGAATTAATGCCTAATTTAGATAAGCTAACAAAAGAGAAACTATTTACATCTTTAACTAGTCTTGCTTTAGAGTACAAAGGTGGATATCAAACATTTAGTATTGGAATTAACGAGCCATTAACTTATAGCATAATAGAGAAAAACATTTCTGCTGGTACTCATAAAACAAATCAACTTCTTCAATATATTGCTTCACAATTAAATCAATTTAAATCGAAATTACATATATTTTGTTATTGGGATAATAACAATACACTTGCACACTTAACAGAATTTTTAAGAACAATCAATTTATATTTACCTGATACTAAAATAATTATTCATCTTATTTTCACTCAGAAATCTTTATCAGCATACAAAAATATGGCAAACACTCTAACTATGGTAAATTACGATTTAGCAAAAAATGTTAGTATTGGAATGGTTACAGGAGAACATAATTTAAGTAAAGCACTTGTTTTTAAAGACTATATAAAATGTTGGATAACTGAAAGTGGAGAAAAATGGAAAGATGTAAGTAAGAAAATTGATGTTTTGGTTGAAACAAAAACGTTACCAAATGTTGCAAGAACATTTTCTATTAGTGAGGGAATAAGATTAGAGGAAAATGATCAAATATTATTTTTTAACTATTCTAGTGTAGATGTTACTTCTTTTGCTAAAGAATTAGAAATTCAAAAATATAGAAATATAAAGACAGAAACTATTAAATATTATTCTTTATTTCCTACGAAGTCTGATAAACCAATTCCTTTCATGTATAACTTTGCAGTATCATCCTCTTATGCTCTTAATTCTCTTAAAACAATTAATGCAAAATGTGTTATTTTAGATGAAAGAGAAAAATGTTCGTATATAAATTATTATATGACAGGTCTTAGGAACCTTGTAGACCCATCACTTAGATATATAGCAACAGATGGAGGGGTTTTATATGATACTGATAAAGTAGTTGAAATTGTAAAATCATGCAGCGAAGAATTAATTATAATTAATTATGAAATTGATAGTTGTAAAAATATAGAAGAAATAGAAAAAAGATTAAATTTAATAGATGATTTAATTGGAAAAATAGAAACTTTTACAAATGAGAATAACTATGGATTCTTTATTTCTTCATTATACGGTATTGAAAAAAACCTATATAATCAAAAAAATGAACTTTCAAAAGTAAACTTTTCAGCTAGAGTACCATTTATTGTTAGTGATAGAAATTTGCCAAAAGCAAATAATACGATATCAGAAGGTACAGTATATGATATGGCAAATACAATATATTCAAATATAAGTAGTTCGTTTAAAGGAAGTAGCTTAGTTAAAAAGAAATCGAGTTTGTTATCAATACTATACAAAAAGAAAAAGGAGGAAAAATGACAGAAACAAAATTAACAGGTAAGAGAATATTTGCATATTTTATAGACATGGTAATAGTTTTAATAATTAGTTCTTTATTTTCAAATATAGAATTTTTAAATCCTAATTTAGAAAAATATGAAAAAGCTTATAAATCATATTATAAGACAGTTTTAAAAGGTGAAAATTTAAATATAAATAGCGTTGAACTTACTGATATCTCATATAATATGTCTAAATATGGACTATCTATGAATGTTATAAGTACTGTTGTAACATTATTATATTTCGGAATATTCCAGTATTATAATAAAGGACAAACTATAGGTAAAAAATTATTGAAAATAAAAATATTATCTAATAAAGATAAAAAAATAAAACTAACACAGATATTAGGAAGATCTTTAATAATTAATAGTATCCTAGCATCAGCATTAACAACATTAGCGATAGTTGTATTAAGTAAGCAACATTATTTAATAGCGAATACAACAATTCAATTAATTGATATGATTATTGTATTTATATCAATAGCATTTATCTTATTTAGAGAAGATGGAAGAGGACTTCATGATATATTATTATCTACTACAGTAGTTAGTGAAGATGTTAAAAAAATTGTAACAGAAAATAAAGATCAAATTAAGAAGACAAAGAAAACTTCTGAAAAAGGAGAAAAATGAAAATAGGAATTGGCAATGATCATCATGGTTTAGAACTTAAAAATAAAATAATACATTATTTAGAAAAAAACAAAATTGAGTATATAGATTACGGTTCATATGATAATGAAATGGTTGATTTTGTTGACTATGCAGTTAAGGTATGTGATTCAGTAAATCAAAAAAATGTTAATTTTGGTATATTAATTTGTGGAACTGGAATAGGTATGTCTATTGCTGCAAATAAAATAAAAGGAATTATATGTGCAAGAGTAGTAAATTCAGAAGAAGCGAAGTTAGCGAGAGAGCATAACATGGCTAATGTTTTAGCTTTAGCAGAAAACACAGAAAATATAGAAGAAATATTGTTGAACTTTTTAAACACTCAGCCATCAGAAGTAGAAAGATACACGAGAAGAACAAACAAGATTCTTAATTTAAACTAGATTAAAAAATACTAACAATAGTATTTTTTTTTAAGTTGATAATGTAAAAACCTTATGCTATTATTATTTTGTAAAATTAGATATTAAGGAGTTATCATGATTAACTATGTTGTAGTTGATGATAATAATATACATAGAAAAAAAGTGTGTAATATTATTGTAACTTATATGATGAAAAACAAACTTGAATTTAAAATAAGTGAGTTTGATGATTATAATAAAGAATTATTATTTCATCTCAAAACTAACAAGTCTAATTCTGTTTATATATTAGATATTGAACTACCTAATGGAGATGGGATAGATATAGCTAGAAAAATAAGAAATGAGCATAACGATTGGATTAGTCCAATTATTATAATTACTGCCCATGCTTCACTTTATTACGAAACATATAAACAAAGATTACAAGTTTTAGATTTTATTGTTAAGTGTTCTAATCCTGAAATTAACTTGAAAGAAAGTCTAAATATATGTATAAAAATGTTGAATCAAACAAAGTCATATAGATATACTTGTAACAGTGTAGATTATGTTATTCCTTTTTCTAAAATTAACTATATACAAAGGCAAGGAAGAAAAACTAAAATATCGACAACAGACAATGACTACTTTCAATATGTTTCTATATGCAATATTATAAAGAAATTACCAAAAGAATTTTTGATTAGTTCTAAAGGAACAATAATAAACATATCAAATGTTAAAAAGATTGATTGGAAAACTTACACAGTATATTTTAATGATAATAAAATTGGTTATTTAGTCTCTAAAAGTCATAAAAAGGAGATAGAAGAATATGTCATTTGCTAATTGTGTGTCATTTATAGGAATATTTCTTTCTGCATATGTTTTTATTGAAGGATATAATTTGATTTCAAATCAAAGAACATTTAATTTTGGCATAAAGAATTTTTTATTATTAATTATAATGTCATTTTTTCTGAGTATAAACATTTATTTTAATAATTTTATTAACAAGGCAATTATTTCACTTTTTATTATTTTATTATTTTCTAAAATTATATTCAAAGAAGAAACTAGATATGCAATAATAAAAACATTGATTTGTT
>JAAZDL010000154.1 GCA_012512795.1 Mycoplasmatota bacterium | reverse complement strand
TAGTATTTTAAAAGATCATTAATTAAATCTTTTCTTTCAGTTTTAATATAAGAATATAAAATTGTTTGTTTAAATTCTTCAATATCAGAGTATACTGACTTTCCTAATATATCTTTACTACTATATATGCCTAATATGTCATCTTTTATTTGAAAAGCAATACCTAAAGGTTCTAATATTTGCTCAAACTCTTTAATATCTTTTTTCTTTTGGTTGCCTAAAATCATACCTAAACAAAAAGGACCGATAATAGTATACCAAGAAGTTTTTAATTTATATATTTGCATTATATCATCAGAATTATGCTTATGATTTTTATCATATTTTTCTAAAAAAGGAGTTTCTACATCGATAATTTCACCTTTTATAGTTTTAATAACTACATCATTATAATAAGTTAGTATTTTATGTAAGTTCTTATCATTTTTATAATTATCTAATATTATTTGAAAACAATAATAAAAGCCTAAATCTCCAATGCATATACCTAAAGAATTATGAGTATTATCATTTTTAACATTAAAGTCATTATATTCATTTAAGTATGTATTTGGAATAGTTTGTTTTCCTCTTCTAAGCGTTGCATTATCTATAATATCATCATGAATTAAAATAGAAGTTTCAAATGTCTCATATGCAATAGAAAGAGCATTAGAATAGTTGTCATTATTACATGATAGTTTATATCCTAGATCAATTAAACACCCTCTTAAACACTTTCCATCACAATTCATATCATTGAATTTTTTAATTGCTTTTGTTACTAATTGATTTTCATATGTAATAAAAGACTCATTATATTTTTTTAATAACTTATTAAATTCTTTTAATTTAGTTTTATAATATATTACAAACTCAAGAAGATTTTTAAATTCATCAATTTGTTTTTTAGGAGTAGATGCTCCACCTGTTATTCCTATTTTTGTTTTATAAGTGAAATTTTCGTTTTTAATAAAATCATAAAAGTCTTTTAGGCTTGAAAAATAATAGCTTTTTGTAAATCTAGAACAAGCATTAAAAAGTTCTTTCGTATTAGAACTTTCTTTTCCTCCAATTACAATCATTAAATCCATATCTTTAGCAAGTTCAACTGAAGAATCAGCAATAGAACTTTGAGCTTTACATATAGTATTTTTAAACTCAAAATCAATATTCATTTTACATAATTGTCTTGTTAAATTAGTTACAGTTTCACTACTTATTGTAGTTTGGCAAACTACAAAATATTTATGTTTATTAGAAATATTTTTAATATCATCTTCTGTTTCAAGTATTATAGCCTCGTTATTACACCAACCATTAGTACCTAAAACTTCAGGATGAGTTTTCTTTCCGATGATTATTATTTTGTATCCTAAACTATATTTTTCTTTTACAATATTATGTATATTAATTACGTTAATACATGTAGCATCAAAGTATTTTATTCCGTTTTTATCTAAATATTCATAAGTTTCTTTAGGCTCACCATGAGCTCTTATTATTAGAATATCATCTTTAGTAACTACATCTAAATTATCTATACATTTTATATTTTTGTTATTTAAATCATTTATTACAAAAGGGTTATGAAGAATTTCTTTATATATGTATACATTTTTGTTTTTATATTTGTCTTTTAAAGAAATAGCCATTGAAATAGCTTTGTTAGCTCCTCCACAAACACCGTAATTTTTTGGAAAATATATCATTAGTACCTCATTTCTTTTATT
>JAAZDL010000153.1 GCA_012512795.1 Mycoplasmatota bacterium | reverse complement strand
GTTCCATCAACAGCTAACTTAAATTATTATATTAAAATAATATTTGAAAAGAGTGTTCTTAGAAACTTAATAGAAAAATCAACTAGAATACAAGAAGAATGTTATGAAGAAAAAGATGATATAGTTGATATAGTTGAAAATGCTGAGAGAAACATATTAAGTGTATATAATGACAAACTTGGAAGAGACATAAGAAAGATACAAGATGTTCTTCCTGAGATACAAAGAAACATGGAATTACTAGCTGATTCTAAAACAGAGTTTACAGGTATTAGAACAGGTTATTATGAATTAGATAATATGACTAGAGGTCTTCAAAAGAAACAAGTTATAATTATAGCTGGAAGGCCTGGTTGTGGTAAAAGTGCTTTTGCATTAAATCTTGGATTAAATGCATCTATTAACAACAAAAATAGTGTTGCTTTATTTTCACTTGAAATGGGAGTTGAAGAGATTACTAAGAGAATGTTTGGTTGCATTGGTAAAATAGATGGAGATGTATTAAAAACAGGTAAACTTAAAAATAATGACTGGAAAAAATGGAATGAAGCTATGAGTGAACTTTCTGATACTAAGTTTTTTGTAGATGATTCAGGTGGTATTACTGTAAGTGAAATAAGAAGAAAATGTAGAAAATTAAAAAATTCAGATGATGGACTTGACTTGGTTATTATTGACTATATGCAGTTAATTTCAAGTTCTTCTAAATATGCAGGACAAAGAGTACAAGAAGTAAGTGAAATAAGCCGTGATATTAAAAAACTAGCAATGGAACTAGATATTCCTGTAATAGCTCTTGCTCAACTTTCAAGAAATGTTGAACAAAGAAGAGGCGAGGATAAAAGGCCTAAGTTAAGTGATTTAAGAGAATCAGGTTCTATTGAACAAGATGCTGATATAGTTTTATTTCTTCATAGTGATGATTATGGAAAGTATGATGGAAATATTAATAGAAAAATAGAGCTTCTTGTTGCTAAACATAGAGCAGGATCAACTGGAACAGTTAACTTAGTATTTAAAATGAATACAGGTTCATTTGATAATTATATAAATAAGGAAAACGAAAATGAATAAAAAAGATATTACTATATCAACAATTTTATTTGGATTAATTATTATAATATTTACTGTATATGTATCTATTACTTTTGTTCCTTCTGTTAAGCATGCTAATAAGTATTATAAAGTATATTTAGGTGGTGAAAAAATAGGTTTAATATCATCTGAAGAAGAATTATATAACTTAATAGATAAAGAGCAAAAAGTTATAAAAGATAAATACAATGTAGATAAAGTATATCCGCCTTCTGGATTGAAAATTCAGAGTGTTTTGACTTATAGTAATAATACTATGTCTGCTAAAGAAGTATATGATGAGATTAAAGATTTAGATCCTTTTACTATAGAAGCATATGAGGTAAATGTTAAAAAAGATAAATATAATAAAAAATTCTTTATTTTAAATAAAGAAGACTTAGATAAAGCTATTAAAAATACAATTCTTGCTTTTTTAACTGAAGAACAATATGAAAATTATAAAAATGATACTCAAATTCAAAAAGCTGAAGAGAATATGCAAATAACTGATATATATTTTGATCAAGAAGTAACTATTAGAAAAACTCATATATCTACTGAAGAAGACATTATAACTTCTCCAGATGAATTAAGTATATTCTTCTTATTTGGTACTTCTAATTTAACTAATAAATATATTGTTAAAGCAACTGATACTATTGAAGAAATTGCTTATAAAAATAAATTAGGTGTATCTGACTTCTTAGTTGCTAATCCGAATATAGTAAGTGAAAAAGCGCTACTTGCCGTAGGACAAGAAGTAATAGTTGCTGGTATTAATCCAATTGCTAATATAGTTGTTGAATCTTTTCAAACAGAGAAACAAACTATAACTTATGATACTAAAGTTGAATATGATAAATCATTGAATGCTGAAGATATGTATATAAAACAACAAGGAACTAATGGGCAAAGTATTGTTACATATGCAACTAAAGAAATGAATGGAGTTATTTTAAACACTGTTTTAATCTCTGAAGAAGTAGTTTCAGCTCCAGTTGATAAAATAGTAGTTTATGGTGGAAAAAATATTGTTTATGTAGGAAATTCTACATACTGGGCTTGGCCAACAAGTAAACCTTATCGTATTTCATCATCATATGGATATAGAGTTCACCCTGTATATGGTGGTGGTCACTTCCACTATGGAGTTGATATAACTGGTACACCAAATAAAAATATTTATGCTATACAAAGTGGAAAAGTAATAGCTGCTGATTATAATAGTTCAATGGGATACTATACAAAAATTGATCATCAAAATGGATATGTATCTACTTACATGCATTTTGCTAAAAAAGCATTAGTTTCAGTTGGAGAAACAGTTGAAAAAGGTCAGTTAATAGGAATAATGGGTTCAACAGGAGCATCTACTGGTAGACACCTTGACTTTAGAATTCAAAAAAATGGTCAATTTATGAATCCGTTATCAATTTATCAATGATAAAAGTAATATGTGTAGGTTCTCTTAAAGAGAAATATCTAAAAGAATTAGTAAGTGATTATAAAAATAGAATAAATAAATATCATAAAATAGAAATAGTGGAACTTAAAGATAATAATATTATAGATGAAGGAAAGAATATATTAAAAAATATAAAACAAAACGAATATGTTATTTGTCTTTCTTTAAACGAAGAACAGTGTAATACTTTAAAGTTCGATAACTTTTTCTAAATTAACTTTTCCACATGGTTTATTTAGAGGTATTCTTTTAGAACAAATATATAGGTCATTTAAAATATTAAATAATGAAAGTTATCATAAATAATAGTAAGGATAAAATATGATAGGTAATGATTGGGATATAGTTTTAGATAGTGTATGGAAAAGTAAAGGTTTTAACTCATTTTTAAATAAAGTTAAAGATGAATATAAAAATTATACTTGTTATCCTGACTATAGCAATATATTTAACGCTCTTAAATATACTCCTTTTTCTAAAGTTAAAATAGTTATAATAGGGCAAGATCCATACCATGGTGAAAATGAAGCACATGGGCTTTCTTTTAGTGTTCAAAAAGGAGTTAAGTTACCTCCTAGTTTGAAAAATATATATAAAGAATTATATAATGATTTAAATATTAAAAATGAAATAAGTGGTGATTTAACACCTTGGGCTAAAGAAGGAGTACTTATGTTAAATAGTATTCTTACAGTAAGAAAAGATACTCCTCTTTCTCATAAAGATTTAGGTTGGCAATATTTAACAGATCATATTATTAAATTGCTTGATACTAAAAACGAACCTATAGTATTTATACTATGGGGTAACTTTGCTAAAAGTAAAAAAGAATTAATTAAAAATAAAAATCATTTAGTAATAGAAAGTACTCATCCTAGTCCTTTTTCAGCACATTCTGGTTTCTTTGGAAGTAAACCTTTTTCTAAAGCAAATAACTTTCTAAAAGAAAACAATATAAAAGAAGTGAATTTTACACTTCCAAATCATTATTAAAATTAACATCAAGTTCTTTTCCTTCGAAAAGACTTTTTAATTTATATTTTCTTATTTTAGCTACTATATTATATGGTATTTTTTTTATTAACTTATTAAATTCTAAAGTATATTTATTATAATAAGTTCTTAGAGATATAATATGTAATTCATTCTCTTCATATTCATCTATAATATCTTTGAAACTTTTAATTTCTTTTGATTTATTATTATCACTTTTAATTTGTAATATTTCACTATAACACTTATTTAATAACTTATCATGTTTAAATGATGATATAGAATCTATTTTTACTTTTTTAACTTCTTCAAAAGTTTTACTTTCTATTTTGAATTTATTTTCTATTAATTTTATACATCTTATAATTAAATTATATTTATTTTTTAACTTTTCAAAACTTTCTTCTTCAGAAGTTGATACTTTGTTATATAAACTATCTAATTTTTCAGTTAAGAACTTAAATATTACTATTAGTAAAGAAGTTAAAAATATTAAACTAACTAAAATAAGAGCTACAATATTAAATAATTTCATCTTATCACATCCTAAAAATATTATATCAAAAAAAGAGTAATTTAAAAAGTAATATGTATTATCTCTTTATTTTATTTACATTATAATCTATAATAATTATGGAGGTATATATGAAAATACTATTAGGAATTTCTAATCATCATGTACATGTAACTAAAGAAGCTCTTGAAGCTTTATTTGGTAAAAATTATAAATTAAATGTAAAAAGAAATTTAAAACAACCTGGAGAGTTTGCTGCGGAAGAAACGGTGATACTCCAAAAAGGAGATAAAATTATTGAACATGTTAGAGTTATAGGTCCTTGTAGAACTTATACTCAAGTAGAATTATTACAAAAAGATTGTGATTATCTTGGTATTAATGCACCTGTTAGAACTAGTTCATATTTAGATAATAGTGAAACTCTAACTATGATCGGGCCAGCTGGAAAATATGAAGCTAAAAGTGAAGTTATAGTATCAAATAAACATATTCATTTAACTAATGAACATTTAAAATCTTTAAACAAAGAAAATGGAGATATAGTAGATGTTATGATAAATGGAATACTTGTAAAAGATGTACATTTAAAAGCAAATGATAACTACTCTCTAGAGATGCATATTAATAAAGATGAAGCTGAAAAGTTATGTCTTGAAAATGATATGGAGGTAACTATATGCTGAGTGTTAAAAATGTAACTAAGTATTATGGTGATCTTTTAGCAGTTGATGATTTGTCTTTTGATATATTTGAAGGAGAAATATTTGGGCTTTTAGGAGTTAATGGTTCAGGCAAAACGACTACATTTAGAATGATAATGGGGCTTTTAGATAAATCAAAAGGAGAAATATTTCTTAATAATAAGAAAATTGATTATAGTGTAACTGATTCTATAGGTTTTTTAACTGAAGAAAGAAGTTTACTTTTAAATAAAACAGTTTTAGAACAAGCTTATCTTTATGGGACACTTAAAGGTATGAAAAGTAAAGATATAGAAGAAAAATTAGATAAATACTTAAAAGAATTTAAAATAGAAGAATATAAAAATAAAAAAATAAAAGAATTATCAAAAGGTAATCAACAAAAAATACAATTTATAATGAGTATACTTCATAGTCCTAAACTACTTATACTTGATGAACCTTTTAGTGGATTAGATCCTATTAATGTAGATATGTTTAAAAAAGTTATACTAAGACTTAAAAAAGAAAAAACTATTATCATCTTTTCTTCTCATATGATGGAACATATTGAGTATTTTTGTGATTCACTTATTATATTAGTTAAAGGAAAATCTGTATTACAAGGAAAACTTAGTAAAATTAAATCAGATTATAAAACTAAAAATATAATAGTAGAAGCTAATGTTGATGAGGCAAAAATAAATAAAATAAAAGGTGTTATTAGTGTAGAGAAAACACAAGAAAAATATACAATAAAAGTAGAAGATATAAAATATGTATCAGAAGTATTTAAAGAAATATCTAAATGCGATAATGTTACTAAGTTTGTAGTAGAAGAGCCAACACTTAATGAAATATTTATTAGTAAAGTAGGTGAAGCATATGAAAACTAAGTTTAAATACTTAACTAAAGAAAGTATAAAGAAAAAAATAAATACTAAATGGTTTAAAGCAGTTAATATTATTTTGCTTATATTAATCCCTTGCTTAGCTAATTTAGATTCACTTATTAAGTTCTTCGGAGGAGACTTTAGTAATGAAACTAAAATTCATATTATCGATGAAGTAGGTGTTTATGATGAACTAAGTGCAACTATAGATGGTAGTTATATGAGTTTATTAGAAAGCTATAATTTAAGTATTAATAAATCAGAAAAAGCTCTAGAAGAGTTAAAAAAAGAAATTAAAGAAGAAAAAAGTCCTGATATTATTTTAGAAATAATTCCTTCTGAAAATATATTTGATGTTCAAATAATATCTTATGATTATATTGATACAGTATTATACCAAACTATTACAACTGCACTTGATACTACTAGATCAACTATAGCATTATCTGAAAGTGGTATAGATTTAGAAATATTAAATAAAGTGTATCAAAATACTGATATTAGTAGAATTATATTAAATGAAAACTTAAATGAAGATGAAGAACTTATGCTTTTAGTAGGAAGTGTATTAATTATTATATTTATAGTTCCATTTTTCTTCTTAATAATAATGATAGTTCAAATGATAGGTGCTGAAATAAATGAAGAAAAAACTTCTAAGAGTATGGAAATAATTATATCTAGTGTTTCACCGGAAGTTCACTTTGCTTCTAAACTTGTGTCAGCAAATGCATTTGCTTTATTACAAGGAGCATTATTGATAGTATATTTAATAATTGGAATACTTACTCGTTTATTCTTCTCTAGTGGATCAGGCCTTGGATTAAACTCTCTTGGACAAGCCATGAATATATCAGAATATATAAATGCTTTTTTAAGTAGTGATATTATGATAAATGTTCTTTATGGGTTACCATTCTTTATAATTTTAATGATACTTAGTTTTATGGCATACTCATTATTCATAGGAGTCTTAGCTAGTATGACTACTAGTATGGAAGATTATCAGCAAATACAAACACCAGTTATGTTATTTCTAATGGTTGGATATTACTTAGCTATTATAGCTAGTGTTTATGAAGGAGCAATATTTATTAAAATAGCTGCTTATGTACCTTTAATATCTGGTATATTAGCACCAGTATTATATACAATAGGTCAATTTACTATTATAGATTTAATAATTGCAATAATATTATTACTTGCTCTATGTGCTGCTTTATATAAATATGGATTAAAAATATATAAAGTAGGTATACTAAATTATTCATCAAGTAAATTATGGAAGAAAATATTTAAATCATTAAAGGATTAATTTCCTTTATGCAGGAATGGCGGAATTGGTAGACGCGTACGCTTGAGGGGCGTATGGTATTATTACTCGTGAGGGTTCAAGTCCCTTTTCCTGCACCAGATATGAGGAAGTTGCTACCCCCCCGTAATAATAATGATTATAAGAAAATGGCATTAAATCAATATAAAACAGTTAAAAATAGATTGTTACCTAAAGAAAGGAGTTTTTAAACTTAATAGGTGAAAAACCGTCCAATATTAAAACAAACAATAAACATTGGCAAATGAAAAAATTAGTCTATAATAAATAGACAATTAACGAGAGTATGTTTTTTGAAAGGTGAAGTAGTATGTATAACCTATACTATTTTCACCTTTTTCTTTTAAAAATCTGAAGAAGATATTTAGAAAAATATTACTCATTTGGCAGTAAAGAAGATAAAGTTATTGTCAAAAATAATTAACACTTTATTGATTTTGTATTTATTTAATGTATAATATTATTTAAAGATAAAAGATGTTCTAATTAAATTGAAAAAGTTCGTTTATAAGAAAAAGTAGGTAAAATATGTATTGTAGTAAGTGTAGAAAGCAAATTAATACGGAGGATAAGTTTTGTAATAATTGCAGTAATCAAATTGAAAGTACAATCGTTAATCAATATGAACAAAATACTAATAAAAATAGTGATAATCAAAACCCTGATAAAAATTATATTAATAATGATTCAAAGAAAAAAGGCAAAACAGCAGCAATTATTATTGGCTTGATTTTATTAGTTATAAGATTTGGTGGAAAATTTGTCATTAATAAAGAGGAATTTAGTGATTTTAATGACAAAATTACTATCGCTATTGAAAAAGTTAATGAAAAATATCCTGATTTTATTGCTAATCCAAATGAAGTATATGTTAATGCTCATAGATATGAAGATAAATGGTATGCTTATGTTTTTACTGAAAAAGATAAAGGATTGGGAGCAGAAGTATACTATGAAAATGGAACTTATACAATAAACTTTGATTAACAATTATATGAATATAGAATTAGATTAATAGCAAAAATGAATGAATTAATGCCAGAAATAAAAGAATTAAATAAACATGTAAGTTGGGTTCCAAGAGGCATTGATTATAAAAGCATTTATGAGGGCACTAGTCATAACGAAATAAGTTATGTTGTTATTAGAAATAACATTGATATAGACAGACAATTGGCAATTGATTACGAAATAATGAAATATTCTTATGAGTTGTCAAAAGAATTAGGTATTGAATTAAATGGATTTTGGGTTGCTTATTATGAAGGAAATAGCAATGACATTAAAGTAACTAATAAGAATGCTTTATTTACAAGAGTTGATAGAGATTTTGGAGTTTCAAGTTTCGAAGTATATATGATTAAAGATTTTGTGCTTTGTAAAAAAGAAGAATATTGCTTTACTGACGAAGAAAAACCCGAAAAAATTAAAAAAATTAATGAATACATAATGGTTTTCGAAGGTGCTTCAACTAATATGCAAACTAAAGATATTGAAAGTGTTCTAAAATCTAAAGATAATTTTATAAACTATGCTAATTCAATTAGAAAATAAATATTTTTAATTTAACAATAAATATTATATTGGAATTAAACTTAATTAAAAGATAAGGGGGTAACAACCTTTATCTAACTGGTACCAATAAAGATAAAAAAGATTCAATTATGAATCTTTTAATTTATAATAATATTATTGTAATAATAATCAGGTTCACATGTTAAGTTTACTTTTAAACCTTTTAAAGTTTTTAATTCCCCATCTTGAACAATATAAGTAGAGTGTACTTCACAATTCTCTAACTTTCTTATATTAGTTAATGCTTTTTTTATAATAGGATTAGTAACAGAACATATACTAAGAGCTATTAATATTTCTTGTAATTGAAGAGTTTTATTATACTCATCATCAGTATTTAACTTTATTTTCATAATAGGCTCAAGTACAGAAGGAGATAATAATTTAATATTATCAGGTATGTTAGTAAGTTCTTTTAAAGCATTAATTATTAAACTACTACTAGGGCTTAATAAATCAGTTTGTTTTCCAGTAATTATCTTTCCATTTGGAAGTTTTAAAGACATAACATGTCTTTTTTGTTTCTTAGATTTAACTAAAGCAGGTTCAACAACATCTAAATATTTTTCATCTATACCTAGTTCGTTCATTAACATTTTTATTTTCTTTGGTGCTTCTTCATCAACAATACCTAATTTATAATTATTAGTTTCTTGGTAATATCTTCTAACAACTTCTCTTTTAGATGCTTCTTCAACTACTTTTTTATTTGTTATACAAAATCCTACCATATTAACTCCCATGTCAGTAGGTGATTTATATATATTTTTTCCAGTTATTTTAAAAAGTATATTTTTAAGAACAGGGAACACTTCTAAGTCCCTATTATAATTTACAGTAGTTTTTTTATAAGCTTCAAGATGAAAAGAGTCAATCATATTTAAGTCATTTAATTCAGCAGTAGCTGCTTCATATGCCATGTTAATTGGATGTTTAAGAGGCAAATTCCATACAGGGAAAGTTTCGAACTTAGCATATCCTGCGTTTATACCTTTATTATGATCATAATAAAGTTGAGATAAACAAGTTGCTAATTTTCCACTTGCTGGGCCTGGAGCATTAATTAATATTAAAGGTTTCTTAGTTTTAATATATTCATTAGCACCATATCCTGCTTTACTAACAATAGTATCAACATCAGTAGGATATCCTTTAGTATATGTATGAATATAAGTTTTAATTCCTTGTCTATTTAACTTCTTAATAAACTTATCAACAGCTATTTGATTCTTATATAAAGTTATAACTACACAGTTAACAAAAAAGCCTAAACTTTGAGCTTTATTTATTAATCTAACAATTTCCATATCATATGTTATACCATATTCAGCTCTAGTTTTATTCTTTTCAATATCTCCAGCACTAATACAAAAAATAATTTCTAAATCATCTTTTAATTCTTGAAACATATTTATTTTAGAGTCACTTTTAAAACCTGGAAGTACTCTAGAAGCATGAGTATCATCAAATAATTTACCTCCTACTTCTAAATATAACTTATCAAACATTTTGATTCTTTCTTTTATTTTTTCACTTTGTACTTTTACATATTTTTTATTATCAAATCCTTTTTTCATATAAATATCACCTCTATAATATCCATTATAAAAATGTTACCATATTATAAAAATTATTAATAGAGTGTTATTTTTATATAGTAAATGTTATAATTGAGTTGGACACTATAAGTAGAAACTTTACTTTTATGCTTATTTATGTTATAATATCGAGCTAAGAAAAGTGGTAATGTTATGGAAAAAATTATATTAGATAAAGTACCAAATGATTATTATTATAAACTTCTAGGAACTGGATGTAGTGGAAATTGTTTTTTAATGAAAAATAAATTAGAAGTATTTAAAGAATTTAGAGCTCAAATTAATTATTTAAGACAATTAGAAGAGTTATCTACATATAAAAGTAATATATTTTTATTTCCTAAAAAGTTTGTGTTTTTAAATACTGATGAAGATAAAAATTTTCTAGGATATATAAGAAATGCCGCTAAAGGTATAGAATTTGATTCTATTGATGAGAGTTCTAACTTTAATATTATATTATCATCTATGCTTGAACTTGAAAAAGAAATGCAAAATCTTACACATCAAGGTATGCTTATGGATGATTTAAATCAAGATAATTTATTTTATGAAGAAAAAAATGGATTTAATGTAATAGATACTGATTTTTATGAAACTACATATAATGATGATTTTAAACATCAATATAAAGAGAATTTAAAAGAGTTAAGTGCTACTATAATACATTGTTTAATTAGATATGGACAGTTTGAATCAAAAGAGTTAAATGATGCTGTTATTAAGTGTGGGGCTTATGGTAATATTAGACCTTCATCATTAGTATATGAGTTTAAAGAATATATAAGAAAAAAGACATCAAGTGAAGTGAAAACTTTAGGAGACTTTAATAAAGGTATAGAATTAATAAAAGTAAAATAATAATTATAAAAAGGGGTGTTTATAATGAAATTTATAGAAGAATTAATACCACAAATAGATGGATTTAAAATTCTAGTTAGAGATATGAATGGAAAGATAGCTTATCCAACTAAAAAAGAAGAAATAGATAATGTTTTAGCTATCCTTTCAAATGAAAGAGATGAAACAGGAGCAATACATGTAAAAGCAACTGATAGTTGGTATGAGAGCTCTAAAAGCATTAAAACTATATTTGATAAAGAATATAGTGTTTTAGTATTAAGAGATATAACTAAATATAAAAATAAAATAAGATCATTAGGAGTAGATGAAACAACTGGATTAAAAACCAAAAAGATAGCTTATCAAGAATTTAATAGTTATATATCAGCATGTAAGAAAAATAAAGAAGGATTTGCATTTATAATATATGACTTAGATGACTTTAAAGGTATAAATGATAATTATGGTCATATAGCTGGAGATGCTGCTTTACATTTAATCGCAGAACAATTACTAAATAATACTAGACAAGGTGGAACAAGACCAATAGATATAATAGGTAGATATGGTGGAGATGAATTCATGGTAGTACTTAAAAATATAACAAAAGATAATGCACTTAGAAGAGCAGATGAAATAAAAACTATAGTATCAGAAAGTTCATTTGAAACAGAAATAGGTAAAGTAAAAGTAGGTACTATGAGTGGTGGATTACATGTAATAGAAAGAGAAATGCTGTTAAAAAATGAACATATTACACTTGAAGAAATAATAGATTCAGGGGATAGAGCATTATACTTAAGTAAAAACTTAGGTAAAAATAGAATATCATCTTGGTAAAAAAAATATAATGTAAAAAAACTAAATATAAATTGACTTTAAAACAACTATCGTTATATAATTAAAATGGTATAGAGATATACCATGAATACTTCTACGAATATAAATGTGGAAGTATTCAACCAAAACCCCCTGAAGGAGCCGAAAGGCTCCATTTTTGTTTATAATAAAGGCTTTGCGGCCTTTTTATTTTTTCTAGGTACACTTTTAGGTGCGCTTTTTTAAAAATTTAAGTATTTTTATTACTTTTTTATTAAAAATAAATGACAGACATTCTTGACAAAACTAATGATAAAAACAAATTTATCATTAACTTTGACAAAT
>JAAZDL010000152.1 GCA_012512795.1 Mycoplasmatota bacterium | reverse complement strand
TTGTAGGGCGATGAGTAGTCATATAAACGAAATCATTATTTTCGAATTGAAAGAAAAACATTTAAACTTTATGAAGAACTTTTTAAATTGTTTTTTTTAATATATTTATTAGTTTTATTTCAATTAGTTACAACTCAAGATTTACTAGGTGGAGAAGCAAATTTAATGCCATTTAGAGAAATATTAAGATATGAAGTAGGAAGTGAATTATTTTTCAAACAAGTTGTCGGAAATATAATATTATTCATCCCTTTAGGTTTCTTTGCGACTAGTTATTGTAGAATTAAGAGATTTCCAAGTATTATAATTATTTCAGGTTTATCTAGTTTAATAATAGAAACTGTTCAACATTTTATAGGAAGAACTTTTGATGTTGATGATATTATCCTAAATATAGTTGGTGGGATAATAGGATTTATTTTATACTTTGTATTAAATACGATCAAAAACAAATTACCTAAATTTATGAGAAAAGATAGTATATATAATACAATTGGTTTATTAATTTTTGTAAGTGCGATATTATACATAATTAGGCTATTTTAAGGAGCAAATATGGAAGATTATATATTTAATACTACAAATGAGATTATTGATTTAAATGAAATAAACGATATTGTTAAATTAACATTTAAAAAACTTAAAGTGGTAAATCCATTAATAAATATTGTTATTGTAGACAATAAAAGAATAAAAGAAATCAATAAATTATATAGAAATATTGATAAAATAACTGATGTTATATCATTTGCATTTGAAGAAGAAGATAAATTAAAGTATAATGATATTAGATTTTTAGGTGAAATCTATATTTCTTACGAGAAATGTGTCTCTCAGGCTGATGAGTATAATCATAGTGTAAAAAGAGAACTATGTTACTTGGTGGTTCATGGTCTTTTGCATCTTCTTGGATACGATCATATGAACGAAGAAGATAAAAAAATTATGAGAGCTAAAGAGGAGGAAATCTTAAATGAATATGATATCAAGAGATGAAAGAAAAAGAGAAAAAGGTATTAAAAAGTTTTTGAATAGTTTTAAGTATCCAATTAAAGGACTAAAATACGCATATAGAAATGAACAAAATTTAGCTGTTGATGTTGGTATTGCGATAGTAGTATTAGTGCTTGGATTTATATTAAAAATTAATCCAATAGAATGGGCTATACTATGTCTTACAATAGGATTAGTAATCTCATGTGAATTAATAAATACTGCGATTGAAGCTGTAGTTGATTTAGTAACAGAAGATTATCATCCTCTTGCTAAAGTAGCAAAAGATACTTCTGCAGCAGCAGTATTCATTTTTGCAATAGTATCTGTAATAGTAGGAATAATAATATTCTTACCAAAACTTATATCAATAATATAGTGAAAGGAAAAAAATATGAAAGAAAAGTTAATTAAATTATTAGATAATAGCTATGCACCGTATTCTGATATGCATTTTGCTTGTATAGTTGAAACAAAAGATGGGGAATTTTATGAAGGAGTAAATGTTGAAAATGCTTCTTATGGAGGAACTATATGTGCTGAAAGGAACGCTATTAATAATGCTATAAGCAACGGAGCAAAAGATTTTAAAGCACTTTACTTAATGACAAGCAGTGATAATATTTGTTATCCATGCAATATATGTAAACAAACATTCTTAGAATTTTTTGATGAAGATGTTGTTTTTAATATAATGACAAAAAGTGGAAAGATGGAAGTTATGACTTTTCAAAAACTTATGACAACCATTTTTACAAAGGCTGATAT
>JAAZDL010000151.1 GCA_012512795.1 Mycoplasmatota bacterium | reverse complement strand
AAGTATGCTTGGGGACTTACTTTAGATAGAGATATTAATACTGTTTTAATGGTTGATGAGGCACATATGTTACTTGCTGATCAAAATACTTTAGGAGCTGAATTCTTAGCTCGTATTCAAAGACGTAGTCGTAAGTATAATACTGGAACAATTATTATTACACAACAACCAACTGACTTTGCTTCTCCTAATATTCTTATTCATGGAAAAGCAATATTTGATAATGCTTCATATTACTTAGTAATGGGACTTAGAAAACAAGCTGTAGATGATTTGTCTAGGCTGATAGATTTAAATGAACAAGAAAGAGATTCAATAAAAAGATATAGTCAAGGACAAGCTTTATTTGTTTGCGGAAGCAGAAGAATGCGTATTAACGTAATTGCAACTCAACAAGAATTAGAATCTTTTGGATCAGGTGGTGGATTTTAAGATTTCTTTATAAGGATGTGAAGTATGAACGAAAATTACGATGATCAAGAACTAATTGCACAAGAAGCGCAAAGAAATAAATCTGGTGTACTCCAAGGAATAGACCAGATTTCTTCACGTGTTCAAGAAAGAGGTCTTTATGGAGAAAAACAAAAAACTCCTAAAGGTTTAAATGGCTTACAAGATGATAAAATGGGCAAAAAAGATAAAGCTGATATAGATGCTATAAATAACAGGGGAACAAATAATAGAAATGATAATGGAAGCTTAAAAAAATCTAAAAAAGAAGATGGTGAAGGGAAGTCTTCATCAAGTGATTTAGATGATAAAAAAGATAGTTCTGGATTAAAAGATAAAGCAAAAGAAGAAGGCAAAGACAAAGCAAAAGGCGAAGTAAAAGATAAAGTTAAAGATGAAGCAAAAGATAAAGCAAAAGAACAAGTAGTCGAAGGTGCTGCTGGCAAATCAACATTTGTTCTTAAAGTTAAAATTATATTTTGGGCTATTGTTATATCTGCCGGCCTATTACTTGCTTTTGTTTTTATCATGTACTTTATTTATGCAATAAATTCTCTAACAACTGCAATTACTAGTTTTTTTGGAGTATCTGAAAGTGGTAGTGGAGATAATGGTGATGGAGGACTTTATACTGATCAATATTATCATTTAGATGACAACAACGAACCTCTTGACTTAGAAGGATTAATTACAAAATTAAATTCTGATTCGAAATGTAATGTAGATAGTGGTTGGTATAAATTTTGGGATGATATAGAAGGGGCATTTAGTAATGGTTCGTTTTCCAGTACTTGTCAATTATTAAGATATATTAGGAATAATATAAAAGATTATGAAGAAATATATAATGTTACACTAGATAAAGGTCTAGTTATAAGTACTATATTTTATGGATATGATCAACAAGCTCCGTATAATGCTTATGATGATCCTTCTTTAAGTGGTTTTATTCAACCTTCTGAACATTATAAAGTGTTAGAAGATATTATAAGTGATGGATTAATAGTTAGAAAAGATATAGATAGGATAATACAAAATACAATTTTTGAAGAAGTATATCCTCGTTTTGTATGGTCAGTTACAGAAACTGATGATGGTAAAAAAATAGGGCACTGTACTATGAATAAAATAATGAATTTTAATTTTAGTCTTGATAAGTGGCAAATGTTCATGAGATGGAATGATGAAATAGATGGCTCTAATTATAAAAAATCACCTGAGGCAAGAAGTAATACTGAATTTAGTGTTCCTGGATATATTGGAATTAGCAAAGCTTTTGGTGGTGGAAAAGTATTAGAAAGAAAAAATGAACTTTCTAATGATAATGATCTTTTTAGCATGTATGGTAGTGGTTATGTTTATGATTCTAATATGAACAACGCTTGGGGTAGTAGTGATGAGGAATGTAATGGTTCAATTGATACAGCAACTTTAATTTCATCTTATAATCTAGATAGCGTTGCTGAAGATGTAAATAAGGCTCAAAACTTTTTTACTTCAAGACAAATTACTTCAACTGTAGATACTTCAATTTATTTTCAAAAAGTAGAAAATATTCACTCTATTAACAAAGATGTGTTTAGAAGTGAAACTAGAAATTATGTATCAAGTGGTTTAGCTGTTAAATCTACTTATGTAGAATTTGAATATAAACATGGATATATGTATATTAATTTCCCAGGATTTAAAGCAGCTATTGATGATCCTAATACTAATTTTAAATATGATGATGCGATAACTCCAAAACAAATTGAGACTTTAATTGAAGAGACTATATCTAAAAAATCAAGTATAAATGAAATATTAATGTTTGATGAAGAAAATAATGGTAATTATGGAACAAATGGACTTATTGGAATGGGAAACGGAGTAATCGGAGCTAATTGTACTGAGTATTTAACTGCTGCTTTAGGAGATATTCAAGTTAAATTAACTGATTGTTTTGGCGAATATATAGCAACTACAAATTATAAAGATTATATTATCGGAGTTACTAGGGCTGAGATTGGATATACTAATAACGATAATTATGCTTTAACTCAGATGGTTGCTGCTATAAGTTATTCTTTAAACAGAAGAAATAATTATGCAAATGGAACAACTATTAATATGCGTGGTGGTACATGTGACCAAGTATGGTGCGACCCTTTTTCAAAATGTTATGGAAAAGCAACTGGCGCAACAGGATCTGGAACTGTATTACATTCTTACTATCCAACTCAAGTACCAGGGACAACTTTATATAAAAATGAACTTACCAACGAACAATATGCTAGAT
The DNA here is from genome assembly GCA_012512795.1 of Mycoplasmatota bacterium. Classification (GTDB taxonomy): domain Bacteria; phylum Bacillota_I; class Bacilli_A; order RF39; family UBA660; genus CAG-1000. Next base: position 3,993 of record JAAZDL010000151.1, on the reverse strand, counting down.
ACTCTGCTCTTTATGATAAAGCTTCTAATTACTTAGTAATTGGAAATGGCTCAGATAAAATATATGCTACGGGATATGTATCAACCGTTCAAAATAGATGGGAAACAAAAGCTAATTCTGGTTATGATTTTTCAAAAATAATAGAAGAAGAATATAGTGATGCTACACTAGTTAATTGTAAAGGAAACACTGGTGATGTTTATGGTGGAGTAGTAAATAATGATTATAGTACAAATGCTCAAACTAATTTTGGTACATCAACAGCATATCCGAAAAGCACTCCTAACAAAGGTAATTTTTATGGCTTTCCTTACAATGATGGTCCTGCTGGAAGAGATATTAATATTGATCCTAGGTGGGTATCTGCTAATATAATTACTATAAGTTCTAACTGCTCTGAAGGATCTTGGAATAAAAGCTATAGAGTAAACATTGCTGCTAAATCTAACTTTGAACAAGCTTTTGCAAGTATATGTAAACTCCTAACTACTGGTATAAACGGCGTTAAATTAAATGCTTCTGATTTACAAAGAGGAGGAACATTTGTAGAGAGACTTACTAGTCAAGGTTCACCAAGTTTACATGGTTATGGTTTAGCTCAAGATTGGAATTATAGTACAAAATATACAATAAATGGAAAAACTTATGATCCGTATAATAGAGATATAAATGAATATTATGCATTTATTAATGCATTAGGTAAAGAAGATGATCCAAGAAATATAAATTATATGTTATGGAAATATGCATATCAACCTGCTGGATTTACTTGGGGTGGTAATTGGGGAAGAAATGGAAATTCTGGAGTATATGATGGTATGCACTTTGAAATAGATTGGAGAGCTTCAGTTTAAAGGAGGAAATAATGGATGAGTATCAACAAAAGAAAGCAACTATGACCGTTTTAGTCGTAGCTGCTGTTATAGTTTTATTAATAATTGTTCCTTTATCAATTCTTGATCTTAGTAATTCTAATAAACCATCAAGAAAATTTACTGAATATGTTAATATTGATATTAGTCAAGAAAAATTAGATAAACCTGAGAGTTATCAAAAAATAAAAGAAGAACTAGAATCAGACTATTTATTTAGTAAATTTGCTACTATGCCTGAATTTGATTATAGAAATATAACGACTGTAAGTGTGGAAAAAATTTTAAAACAATTTATTTTTTCTTATAGTATGGATAACAAAAAATATTTTACAACTAAATTCGTAAAAGAAGGTGTATATTGTTTAAGTACTAAAAATACAATAAAAGCTTTTCAAGAGTTATATTCCGTTGACATTGCTCACCATTTAGAATTCATGACTCAGTTTTATGAATATGTCTTTCAAAATGGAGATTCTTATTGTTTCGGATTTGATAAGATAGCTGAAGAATATGATAATGATATATCAATTGGTATTGAAAAAATAACAATGGAAGAAGATGTAATAACTGCTACATTATATGTATATGATTATTATACTGCTGGATTTGATGAAGAAAAAGAAGCTGAAAATAAATTAGCAAAATATATAAAAGAATCAAAGTTTATTGAGGCATCTAATGTTGTTAAAAATGAATTATATGGAAATGTAAATCATAAAGAATTAATATTTAAAATTAATAATGATGGTAATTTCTTTAAATATCAAGCTTTATTTAGTAAGATATTAAATTATTAATGAAAAAACAAAAGATATATTGTATAATATATTTTATAGAGGTGGTTTATGAAACTTAAATTTAGAGCTGATTTAAAAGACATAGTAATATTTTTAATATTTTGTGTTGTACTATTGTTGTTAATAGCTATTGCTGTTTTAAATTTAAATAGTTTAGCAACTGAAGGGATATTTAGAGGAATCAATCCTTTCCCAGCATTTAGTGGAGAATTTCTTTTGCCTACTTTAGTGTTTTTCGCATTAGCTATGGTAGCAATTTTTACTATGGTATCAACATTGTTTTTTGAAAGAGAAAAAGGTTTTGGAATTACTACAGCTAAAAAATCTAAAAACGATGGATATACAAAATTATGGGAAGAAGCAGACATGAAAAAAGATTACGGAATAAAGAAGATCGTTATAAAAGATGATACTTATGAAGCAGGTGGATTTCCAGTTATAAATAATGGTAAAGTAGCTTATGTTGATGATGGAGAAAACCATTCGTTAATCATGGGAGCTTCTGGTTCAGGTAAATCTCAAAGTTTTATGAAACCTTTAATTAGAATTTTAGGTAGAGCTGGAGAGAGTATGATTGTTACTGACCCTAAAGGTGAACTTTATGAGTCGTGTGCTAACTTACTTAAAGAAAAAGGATATAAAATATTATTAATAAATTTCCGTGATCCTGAATACGGAAGTGCATGGAATCCTTTCTCATATCCATATAGAGTATATAAAGAGGGAAATTTTGATAAGGCTAATGAACTACTACAAGACTTAGCTAGCAATATATTGATAGATCCTAACAACAAAGCAGAGCCGTTCTGGGAACAAACAGCTTCTAACTTTTTTACAGGATTATCTCTTGGTTTATTTGATGATGCCACTGAAAATGAAGTTAATATTAATAGTGTTAACTTAATGGCAGAAACAGGTGAAGATAGAATTGGAGCATCAACTTATATAAAAGAATATTTTAAAAGTAAAGGAGAGTTATCTCCTGCATATATAGCTGCGGCTTCTTGTATAAATGCACCTAATGAAACTCGTGGTGGTATTATGTCAACATTTAGAACTAAAACAAGAATATTCTCATCTCAACAAATGCTAAGTGAAATGCTTTCATATAGTGATTTTGATATGAGGGATATTGGTAAAGAGAAAACAGCAGTTTTCTTAAAAATACATGATGAAAAAACAACTTATCATGCTCTTGCAACTATATTTGTTAAACAAGTTTATGAAAGTTTAATCGCAGTAGCTCAAACATGTCCGAATCTAAAATTGCCTTATAGAACAAACTTTGTTTTAGATGAATTTGCCAATATGCCTGCTTTAAAAGATGTAGAGTCTATGATTACTGCTTCTCGTAGTAGACGTATTAGATTTAACTTCGTTATTCAAAACTTTTCACAACTTAATAAAGTTTATGGAAAAGATGTAGCTGAAACAATAAAAGGAAACTGTGGTAACTTTGTATATTTAATGAGTACAGAGTTAGCTGCTTTAGAAGAAATAAGTAAATTATTAGGAGATCAAAAACCTCCTAAAGCTGAAAAAGATAAACCAGCACCACCAATTAGACCTTTATTTACGGTTAGTGACCTTCAAGCTTTAAAAGAAGGAGAAGTTATTATTAATAGATTTAGAAGTATGCCTTTTAAAACTAAACTAACTTACGATTATAAAATTGATTGGGGTAAAAAACATGCAGAGGCTGACTATGTAAAAAGAGATTCTAGGAAAGTAGAAACTTTTGACTTAAAAGCTTTTGTTAATAAACAAAAAGAAAGTCAAGGAGTTAATGTGAATCCATCATCAGGTGGACCTATGATGATGAATAATCCTTTTATGCCTCAAGGGCCAATTCCAGGTATAAGTCATGGTAATGCAGTTCCTACTAGTTTAGATGATTATGTTAAAAAATTAGATGAAAAAATAGCTGAATTAGAAGCAGAAGAAGCAGCAGAGAAAGCTAAGATGGAGCAAGAAAAGATGAATATTGCTGGGCATTCAAATGATGTAAGCAATATTACTGTAGTTCCATTAAAAGAAAAGACGGAAGAAGAAATAGAAAGAGAAATTAGTGATATACTTGATCGAAAAACTCCGCCTAAAGAAAATAAATTTGTTACACAAACTCCTGAGTTACCTAAGGAATTAGACGAAGAAAAAGAAAATAAATTTATTGCTCAAGTTCCAAAATTACCAGATGAACTTGAAGAAAATTTAGAGAATAAAAAGAAAGAAGAAATAGAAAGACCAAAAGTAAATATAGATGTTGATAGTGTTGTTGTTAATAATACACCAACTAATGAAAACTTTTTTGATGATTTTTT
>JAAZDL010000150.1 GCA_012512795.1 Mycoplasmatota bacterium | reverse complement strand
TATTACATTAGTTAATGCAAAACTTACTGATAGTTATATAGCTGCGTTTATGCCTTTTTTTCCTTTTGTATATCCTGATACAGGAAGTAGGTATTTAATAAAAACACAAATATTATTAAATAGTGCATATTTTTTGAATATTCAGAGAATGGAGGCATCAATTAAAAATGCTGTTGAAGTAGGGCATTTTCCTCCAAATAGTAATAGATATTCTACTGTTGCTCATGAGTTTGGACATTATTTATCATTTTTAGCTATGATGAAAGAAAACAAACTTGATTATGTTTTGATTTCAGACTTAGATAGTGATACTTTTATAAAATCAGCAAATGCTTTTGCTGATGGTAGTTTTAGTCTTAAAATGATGACTGAGGCGTATGAAAATTATAAATCAAAAACAAATACAAGTATGTCTTTATTAGAATTTAGATCTAGTATTTCTGCATATGCAGTAGCTAAAGATAATAAAGGTGAATATATATATGATGAAACAATAGCTGAAGCATTTCATGATTATTATTTAAATAAGAACAAGTCAAAAGATGCAAGTAAAGAAATAGTTAGTGTTCTAAATAAATATTTAGGAGGTTCTTGAGATGAATAAAAAGTTAATTACAATTTTTGTTTTATCTATAATTTGTATTAATGTCCTTGCTGCTAATAAAGATTTTAATATTGATTTAAATAAAGTTTTTTCAAGTGATGGAAAGAGTGCAAATGTCACTAGTTTATTTAGTAAAGAATATAAAATTGATAGTTTAATTGTAGAAGAAACTACTAACAAAGAATTTGTAGAATTAGTAAGAAAAACAACTTATATTTTATTAGGGAATTCTGACAAAGGTAATGAAACAGCTGAAGATTTTTACAAAAGAAAAACTGAATTTTATAATTTAAGATATACACCTACAATACCAAAAACAGATGATCCAAATAAAGGAGTTTTTGGTTATGATTCTACTTCTCAAGAATATAAAGATGATTTATTAAGTGGTATAACTATTCCTGGTATGTGGATTAAAATAGCTGAACTAGAGATTAATTATAGTTATTTTGGAGATATAAGAATAATTGAAACTGAAGATGGCTTTCAAAGTTCAATTACTATTCCAAAAATAAAATATAAAATTCCTGATGCAGAAGAACCTATGAAATTTAAAGAAGTAGCAAGTGATTTAACAATTTATTATATTTTTAAAAAGAATAAATATAAAAATAATGAGTATCAATTATACTATTTATACGGAGAAACTTCTGGTGAATTAAATGATTATTTTGAATCAATAGAAAAAAATGAAGATAAAAATATATTAGGATTAAATCCAACATATAATAGTGATATGTCTTCAATTTATGACTATTCTAAACTTGATAGTTTAACTGATAAACAACTTCAAAAAATATATAATGATAATATTAATAAAATAGTTATTTTAACTACTAACTATAATAATAGTGTAGTAAATATTGGAAGTGGTTTCTTACTTACTAATAACGTAGTAGTAACGACGTATGATTATTTAGAAAATGCTTTATTAAAAGGACAATATATTTCAGTACAAGATAAGAACAAAAAAATATATGAACTTGCTGGAATAATTACTATGGATCCTGTTTCTAATATAGCATTATTAAAAATAAACAATTGTAGTGAAGAAGGTGTAAAATTAGGTTCTTCAAAAGACATGCAAAAAGAAGATCCTATTATAAGTTTTAGTACTAAATCTGGTCTTGGTATATCTACTCAAACTGGAATTGTTATATCAAATAAAAACAAACTTGAAAGTTTACTTCCTTTAACTCAAACTGACTCTGGAAGTCCACTATTTAATAAAAATGGTGAAGTAGTAGGTATTAATACTCAAGAATCCATAAATAAATCGATATCATATGCTGTATATACTGATTATCTAAAAGATTTGCAAAATAAAGTTAGTAAAACTAATAATATAGAAAGTATTACATTTGAAGAGCTTAAAGAAAAGTATTATTCTAAAAATAATAAAGAATTAATAAATAATGATATAAGTAAAAAAGTATGGAATAAATATTCTAAAATAGGAAATATAGAAAAAAATATAAATTTA
>JAAZDL010000149.1 GCA_012512795.1 Mycoplasmatota bacterium | reverse complement strand
TCACCATCACTTTTTATTTCAAACACTTGAAGTGTTCCCATAATACCAGGATGATATGTAAATTTATCTTTATCTATTTGAGTAAAAACTGTATCAAGATGCATAAACGCTCTACAGTTAGGTATACTAAATGCAAGAATAGTGTCTATTTTAGAATTTTCATCATCAAACACTTTACGAGCTAACTCTTCTATAGCATCTGCACTAGTTCTTTGAGATATGCCAACAGCTAGAAGAGTTTCATTTAAATTTAATATATCTCCACCTTCAATATGATAAGCACTATATCTTTCAAAATATTTATCAACTTTTCCTTTATATTCTGGATGATATTCAAATATATATTCAGCATAAATTGTTTCTCTATTACGAGTAACTGAGTACATTCTATTTAAAGCAATTCCGTTTCCAATTGAAGCAAAAGGATCTCTTGTAAAATATAAGTTAGGCATAGGATCAACTACAAAAGAAGTATCAGCTTCTATAGAGTCAACTAAACTCTTACCTTTTTTTGCACGAGATTTAATTACTTCATTATTTATAATACCTTCCATTGTTTTAAGAACTAGAAGTCTATTATTTTCAATAGAATTTAAATATTCATATACTAAACTTCTATACTTAGGAGTTCTAATACCCGCCTCATATATAAATTGTGTTATAAACCTTTCTCTTATACTCGGATCTAAATTAAGCACTTCCGTCATTAAATCTTCTAAGTAAACTACTTCTACACCATTATCTTTCAAAATTCTGACAAATTCATCATGTTCTTCTTGAGCAACAGGTAAATAAGGAATGTCATCAAAAAGCAATCTTGTTAGACTATCTGGAGTAAGATTTAAAAGTTCTCTTCCAGGACGGTGAACTAAAACCTTTTTAAGTGGGTTTATTTCACTTTTTACATTTATAGGATACATTATTGTATGCCCTCCTCGCTATTCTTATTCTATTTTCAATTATAACAAAATCAAGATTTTTTGTAAACACAAATTAAGGAAATTAGGTGAAAATAGAATTTATATATATTAAAAACTGATGCAACAATACATCAGCTTTTATTAATCACAAAACACAGAAACCATTAAAGGATATTTTTCATATTCTACTTTTCTTACATTATCTAAGTCAATCACTACTCCAGTTTTTTCTTTATCACATGATTCATGATTACCATTAGGATTTACAAATTTAGATATATCATAATTTAGATTAGATAAATCATTAAGAGAAATAAAATATTCACCTTCTGTCTTCTCAATTGAAACATATTTTTTTTGATTATAAATCTCTACTCCATAGTTATATAAAGTTTCACTCATTTCATCTTTAGTTAAGTATTTTGTTTCTTCTTCTACTGGTTTAATCGTATTAGAACAACCAAATAATAACAAAACACAAATTAGCATAATTATTTTTTTCATTATAGACCACTCTCCCCATAATAATTAATAATTACTTGGCCATTACCTGATCTAGAACCAACTATAGTAGATGTATTAGTTACACCAGTACCAAATATATTAGTTCCGCCTTTTCCAGGATTGTATGGATTAGTTACAGAATCACATCCATAAGCACATGTATTACTTCCTGTATAACATGAATCATAGTAAGAATCACATCCATAACTACAAGTATTACTTCCTGTATAGCATGAGTCATATGCTTGATTATAAGTTTGACATCCACAAGCTGAGCAACGATTATATGAAGCACAAGTCGTAACAGTTCCTTTGCAGTATCCTGTACATGTTACAGTATAAGTATTTCCATTTGTACAACTTCCAGAAGGTGAACTACTACAAGAATATACTTTAGTATCACTACCGCAAGTTACATTATTAGTATACCCATTTGAAGCCCATGAACCATTTTTACATAAATAGTAATTATAACCTGTTCCATGATTATATGTTATGTTTGAAGTTGTATACGAAGCACATGAACATGAACTACAACTATAGTAAGTGTTGCATGTAGTATTATAATATCCACCTTTACATGTGTTTTTGCCATAATAACATGAACTGCAGTTATAATTTACATAACCACCTTTACATGTGTTTTTACCAGTATAACATGAACTACAGTTAGTATTATAAGTATAATTATATCCAGAACCACCACCACCACCGTTAGTTCCAGCAGTTCCTGCTCCACCATTAGTTCCTGAACCTCCAGATGCAGCCCCACCAGCTCCTCCACCAACTCCTCCGGCAAGAGCTCCAGCACCGCCACCTCCTCCAGCAGCAGCTAATAAAATATTATTATTTAACTTAATTGTAGAAGCACCACCACCAACATAGTATCCAGTTCCTCCACCATTATACCCATTTTGACCACCAGTGTTTATTGTTAAGACTTGACCTTTTGTTAAGTAAACTCTACCACTTGCATAAGCACCATTTGCACCAGAAGTACCTTGTGCACCATATCCAGCAATTGTATAATACCCAGTATATTCAACTGTATATGTTTGATTAGCAGCAACATAATTGTATGTTTTACCTGGGTTTTTAAATACGATGGTACAAGTTGTATTTGTATTTATATTTTCTACACTAAATTTTTTCTCGTTGTAAGAAAATGTTTGTCCATTTGTACAACTAGCTGAATCAAACGCAGCCCCTGCATTTGGAGTTAAAATTACTCCATCACTTGATTCTGCAGGTATATTAATAGTATTTGAAGAAGCAGTACCATTTTGTACTACAAATGTAGCAATCATATTATCAGGAGTGTATTTTATAGTACATACTATATCACTAGCTATATCTTTTATACTAAGTTTATTTCCTGATATATTAATACTCTCATAATTACCTGTACAAGATATATCACCAGTATAATTAAAATAACTTTCATTGGCATTAATTGTATACTCTCTATTATAAGAATTTATTATTTCCGAAACCGCAGAATTTCCCCCTATAGTAGCATTTATTAAAGTTAACTGAATTTGAAATTCTGGTTTTACAAATTCCCACGGATTAGAATATAAACCTTCTCCAATAACTTTAGTTTTTTCAATAATATACTCAGTTATTCTACTACGATTAGAACTAGTTTTGTTTTTTAATGAATATTTATTATCAGTTTCAGGATCAACTATATAAGCTTGAGAACCATTATCAGTCATAGTCCAATAACTAAGCCCATCATGCAAATAAGTATCTCCTAAAGAGTCTTTAGAAATATTAAATTCATCTAAATTTAAAAATCCTCCATTACTAAACTCACTATTAGTACTTAATACCCCTTCTTTATATTTAAACGGAATATCAAATCCAATCTTTTTAGTAACAATATAAAGTTTATAATCTTGATAATTAGAAATATAATTATCAGTATTATTAATTGATTCAGAATATGTATTTGACATAGTTGCAAAAACATATATTGGCACAAGTAAAATAAATAATAAAATATTTTTTAAATTTAATTTCATAAACATCTCCTCTATCTTCTTTAATCATATTATCATTTATCAGATGAATAATCAACAAAAAAACAC
>JAAZDL010000148.1 GCA_012512795.1 Mycoplasmatota bacterium | reverse complement strand
TGTTTTAAAAAAACATTCGCTATGCACCTCATTTTTCCCTCCTATCTTTACATTATATAAATTAATTATATAATATGATTGCCTAAATTTCAACATTTTTTTACTATTTACATATTTCAAACAATATATTTTTAATAACTCTAAAAAAATAAAAGAAAATTAATTCTTTTATTTTATGCTTTTTTAGTTTTGAAGTGTTCTTTTTTTAATTGAACTACTTTATTACTTAATAGAAGTATTCCAATTAAGTTAGGTATTGCCATAAATCCATTAGCAGTATCTGCTAAGTTCCAAACAAATTCTAAACTTAATAATGCTCCTATCATAATAAATGCTAACCATAATATTTTAACTACATATTTACTCTTAACACCAAATAAATACTCAGCACATTCTTCACAAATATAACTTGAAGATGTAAGACAAGTAAATGAGAAGAGTATAGATGATATTAGTATTAAATAACTACCTAAACCTCCAGGTAATCCATTATTAAATGCATCCATTGCTAAAGCAGCTCCAGATGTTCCATTAGTCCACAATCCTGATATAACAATTACCAAACCGGTTATTGTATTGATAAGCATTGTGTCTAAGAATATTTCAACAGGACTCCAGAATGCTTGTTTAACTGCACTATCAGTTTTTGCAGCACTATGAACTATAGCGGCACTACCAAGTCCTGCTTCGTTTGAATACATCCCTCTTGAAAGACCGTATTTAATTATTTCGGAAATTGTTGCTCCAGCAAATCCTCCAGCTGCTGCTTGTGGAGTAAATGCAGATTTAAATATTAAAAGAAATGCATCAGCTATTTGTGTATGATTTACTATAAGAACCATTACTCCAGTAATTATGTAAAGTATACCCATGAAAGGCACTATGTAACTACTTGAATCACCTAGTCTTTTAATCCCTCCAAATATAATAAATCCAACTATCACTATAAGTACAAGAGCAATAACCCAAGATGCTACATCAAATTTATTTTGAACAGCAAGTACTATAGTATTAGTATCAACCATAGCAACTATTACTATATAAGAAACCATTGCCATAAACGCATAGAAACCAGCTAAAAATTTACTTTTAACACCGTCTCTTAAATAGTACATAGGTCCACCTTTGATATTAACTTCTCCATCTTTTTTAGTTACTTTTCTGTACATTTGACCTAAAGTTATTTCAGCAAATTTAGTTGCCATTCCAAAAAACGCAGCTATCCACATCCACACTAATGCTCCTGGTCCTCCACTTGCAATAGCAGTTGCAACACCAGCAATATTTCCAGATCCTACTATAGCTCCTAAAGAGACTAATGCTGTTTTGCCAGATGATATAGCACCTGAACCACTAGATTTCTTAAAAATATTTTTTAATGTATTATTATAAATTTCTTTGATTTTTGTAACTTGAAAAAAACCTAATCTAATAGAAAAATAAATCCCAGTTCCAAACAATAACAATATCATAGGTGCTCCCCAAACAATGTTATTTACATAATCATTAATTGCACTAATTTTATCTAACATAATATTCCTCCTTGCAATATTATAGCATATCTACATTATTTTTAAATACATTTATAATATATATATCTTCTTTTGTAGTCACTTTAATATTCATATAATCCCCTTCAATTATTTTTATTTTATAACCGCAATTTTCAAGCAAAGAACAATCATCAGTTATATTTTGTTTATCTTTTATTTTTTTGTGTGAAGAAAAAAGAATCTTTCTATCAAAACATTGTGGTGTTTGTATTAACCAAGTATTTTTACGCACAGTAGTTTCTATAACTTCTTCATCGTTGTTTGTTATCTTAATAGTATCTTTAGACTTCACTCCTATAGTAACACCTTTATAATTATCCATTTCATATAAACAATTATTAATATACTCATCTTTTATTAAAGGCCTTGCCCCATCATGAATAATTACAATATCATCTTTAGTTTTTAATAATGCATTATATACAGATTGATCTCTTGTTTTGCCACCTACTACTAGTGTAATAATATTGTTAGTTATATGTTTTTTTAACTCATCACCAACAATCTTTTCTTCTTCTTTTTTTATAACTAAAATTATATTGTCTATATATTTGTTTTTAAGAAAAGTATCAATACTATATATAAATAAAGGCTTATTGTTTAATAGTTCAAAATTTTTATTTGTTTTTTTACCAAATCTTTCACTACTACCAGCTATTAAAATAATAGCTGTAACAGATTTATTTTTTATCATTTGTTCACCTTATATATTCCCGTGTTTATTTTCCATATCAGATAGTTTGTTTTTTAGTAATATTATTTTAACTATTTTATATATATCATAAAATATTATAGTTATGACAGGAATCATAACAGCAATAATCCAACCATTCTTAGAAGCTAAAAAGAACTGCACACTTCCTAAACGAGGTATTATAAACACAACTTTTCCAATCACATTAGCAGGATCAACACTTTCTGCATCTATTTTAGAATTTGAGTCTCCTTTTACTTTGTATGTAATACTAGAGTCTTCTTCATCTTTAACTATTTCAACTATTCTATGAGTAATTGGCGTAGTTCCAAAAAAAGAATTAGTTGAATAAAAAGTTATTATATCATTTACTTTTAATGTAGATGTATCTATATTTTTAACTATAACAACATCGTATACTTTTATTTTCGGTTCCATACTCGGGCTTATAATTGTAT
>JAAZDL010000147.1 GCA_012512795.1 Mycoplasmatota bacterium | reverse complement strand
AATAAATTAGCAAGAATAGTTAATATATCTACAAAAATAGTTAATCATTTAGAAACTAAGCCGAAAAATGCAACTAAAATATATACATTCTTAGATTATTATCTACCATTTACTGATAAAATAGTTTATAAATATTTGGAATCAGAAAACAAAAAAGACAAAACTTTTGTTGAAAATAAATTAATATTAAAAATGTCAGTATATATAAAAGAAGTTGAAAGAGAACTTGAAAAACTACTTGAAGAAATAATAAAAGCTAAAGATAAAGAACTAGATTTTGAAATGAAAGTTTTTGAAAAAACTTCTGACATTGATATAACAGAAGATAAAGGGAGTGATTAAAATGTTTAAAAAAGAAGGTATTTTATCAAAAATAATTGGGATCTGTATTTTAGTTGTTATAATAGTTGTAGTTGTAATCTTTAAAAATAGTGATAAATTTGTAAAACAAACTATAACTATATATGGGGCAGTTGGTGGTGGAAAAGAAGATTTACTTGCTGATGAAGAAATAAATAAAATATTTGCTAACAAATATAATTTTTCATTGGCAAATGATTCTTGGAGTAACGGTCAAACTGTTAAAATACCAGTATTAAGAGAAAATGGAGATAAATATGATATGATATTTTTCTCTGATCAAAGATACTATGATTATTATAAAACTAAACCTTCTTCAGATGAAGCTGAAAGATACTATGTATTAGATGGCTCTTTAACTTTAAATACACCAATAGTAATATATAGCTGGGATACTATAGTAGATGCTCTTATAAAAGAAAAAATCGTTACTTATACAAATGATGTATATTATATTACTGATATGGAAAAATTAATTAGCTATATATTAGAAGGTAAAAAATGGTCTGATATAGGACTTGATAGCATTTACGGTTCTATAAATATAGGTTCAACTGATCCAGTTACATCTTCCCCTGGAGCAACTTATTATGGTCTTCTTATTTCTATAATGAGTAAGGGAGATGTAAATAGCACTAATATTAAAAATGCTTTACCTAAGTTAAAAGAATTTTATACAAAATCAGGATATATGAATAATACTCCTGCTGATTTATTCTCTATGTTTTTAAAAACAGGAATGGGTGCCAAACCTATGATAGTTGATTATGAAAAAAGTATAATTGAATTTGCAAATTCAAATCCTGATGGATGGAATCAAGTAAAAGACAAAGTTAGAATATTATACCCAACACCAACTATTTGGAATTCGCATTGTATTGCATCATTAACTGAAAATGGAAAAAAAGTAGTTAAAGCTTTTGAAGACGAAAAGGTTAGTCAAATTTCTTGGGAAAAATATGGTTTTAGAGTAGGCGTTACTGGTGGAAAATACGATGTAAGTAAAATAAATATTAAAGGTATACCTCAAGAAATAACTAGTGTAACTTCTGGATTAAAAATGAGTGTATATAATGAATTAATTAGTTATTTAGCTAAATAAAAAAGATTTTTATCTTTTTTTAATTGTAAATTTTATTTTAAGGAGTATATATGAAAGCATTAACAATAAAAGAACCTTGGGCATCATTAATAATTGAAGGACATAAAAAATATGAGTTTAGAAGTTGGAAAACAAATTATAGAGGTAAAATCTATATTCATGCTGGACAAACTATTGAAAAAGAGTATTTAAAAAAATTTGATAAATATAATATAACATATTCTAAAGGAGAAATAATTGGAGAAGCATATATAACTGATTGTATATTAGTAAATAAAGATTTTAATAATAAGTTGATAAAAGAAAATCATAATATATATGGGAATAATGATCATACTAATGAATATGCATGGAAACTCGAGAATATAAAAAAATATAAAAATAAAATTAAAATTAAAGGGCAACTAGGGCTTTGGAATTATTCAAAATAAACTTAAAATTGTTGTATTATCTTTTGAAAGATAATTATGATAAAATTGTAATAAGATAGGTGATTAATAATATGTTAATTTTAAATATATGTTCTAATCCTGAGGTTCTTTCAGTGCTTAGAATAGTTAATTTAGTTATTTTAATGGTAAGAATTGCTGTACCAATAATATTAATTGTTGTATTGTCTTTTGACATGTTAAGTGCTATAAAAGTAGGTAATGAAGACTTGTTAAAACAACATATGCAAGGTGGTGTAAGAAAAATAATTGCTGCAGTAGTGATATTTTTAATGCCTTCTTTAGTTTTTTTAATAATTAAGTTAGCTGATCCAAATAACGGATATATAAGTTGCTTAAATAATGCAACGGTCGTAGGTATCCAAGAAACATATAATTCTAAAGCATCACAATTAGTATCAAAGGCAGAAGCAACAAAATCTTATACAGATTATGGAAAAGCAAAAGCTTATATAAGTAAAATAGATGATAAGAGTACTTTTGATAGTTATGAAAACAGATTAGATGTAGTGTATCAAATAATAGAAAAGAGGCTTGAAGATGCGAAACCTAAATCTGGTAGTGGTTTAGGAGGAACAGGAATAGAGACAAGTAGTGGAACAGGAGATTATAAAGTTACTTATAAAGATGGAGTATTTTATATTCCTAATATAAGAGCAACTAATGATTCTCAAATACCGGCTCAAAGCGGAATACATGGAACTCATCCTGAGTTTGGTAGAAGATTAGAGGCAATGTTAGCTGCTGCTAAAGCAAAAGGGTATGATGTTGCTATTAGCAATGGACATAGACCTTATACAAAACAGTTATCTTTGTGGGTAAATTCTACAAGACCATGTAGTACTAGAAGTAGTTGGGTTTCTTGTCCTGGAGGATCAAGACATGGATTTGGTATAGCAGCTGACTTAAAGTTTAATGGAAGTTCATGTAATCAAAGCAATTGGGATTGCAACAGTTCAGCTAAATGGGTTCATGATAATGCTTCTACTTATGGTCTTAAATTTAGATTATCAAACGAACCTTGGCATATAGAACCTGATAATGTTGTTGGTGGAAGCTTCGGTGCGTGTGATAAAAGTTGTTAGAGAGGAATATATGAAAAAAATATTGTTAGTAGTTTGTTTATTACTTT
>JAAZDL010000146.1 GCA_012512795.1 Mycoplasmatota bacterium | reverse complement strand
TATAATCTTTCCAAAATATTTAAATCTAGCAACAGTAGTTCCTACTGCATAAACTTCTTTATCTGGGAAAGTAAGTTTAATTGATTCTTTTAAAGCCATTTGACTACCAAAAGCATCAGGATCTGGCCCAATATGTCTAGCAATATAAATCTTCTTATATTTTTTTATTTCATTGTAAATTGATTTGTAAATATTATTCATTTTATCTCTTTTCTATTTTATTAAATTGTATGTATCTTTTGCTATCATTAACTCTTCATTTGTTGGTAGAACCATTACTTTTATACTAGAATCATCTGTACTTATAATTCCACTAATACCTCTAGTTTTATTTTTTTCTTCGTCTAATTTCACTCCCATAAAATCAAATTTTTTAACTATTAAATCACGTACTATATCACTATTTTCTCCAACACCAGCTGTGAATACAATATAATCCGCTCCTTGAAGTAATGTATTGTACATTGATATATAATTAGCTATTTTCTTAACATACATATTAATAGCAGTTATACATCTAGGATCTTTACTTAAATATGCTTCTTCCACATCTCTCATATCACTTGAAATTCCTGAAAGAGCTAACATACCACTTTTCTTATTTAAAGAATCTACTACCTCATCAGCAGTTGAATTAGTTTTCTTCATAATATAAGGTATTATAGCAGGATCTATATCACCACTACGAGTTCCCATAATAAAACCTGCTAAAGGAGTAAATCCCATTGATGTATCAACACTTTTGCCATTTTTAATAGCACATAAACTAGCTCCATTTCCTAAATGGCAACAAATAATTTTTTTGTCTTCTCCAGTCATTTCTTTCATTTTTTCTGCAATATATCTATGACTAGTTCCATGAAAGCCATATTTTCTAACTGAAAATTTATTATACCAATCTAATGGTACAGCATATAAAAATTCTTCATCATCCATTGTTTGATGAAATGATGTATCAAAAACAGCTATTTGTGGTGTGTTTGGAAGTATACTTGTAAAACTTCTAATACCTGATAAATTAGCTGGAATATGTAATGGAGCTAAAGGTATAAATTCTTCAATTTTATCTTCTACATCTTTATTTATAATAATACTATCATAATAATCTCCACCATTAACAACTCTATGTCCAACTCCATCTAAATCTTCATATGAAGATAGAATCTTCATATCTATTAATTCTTGCATTAATATTTTCACTGACTCAGTATGATCTTTTAGTTCAACTTCTTTTTTTATTTTTTCTCCATTATATTTAATAGTATAGAAGCTACCTTCTATTCCTATTTTTTCAAAAGTACCAGTAACTACTACTTCTTCTTCTGGTAGTTCAATCAAAGTAAATTTTAATGATGAACTTCCTGCATTAACACTTAATATTTTCATGTTTATTCCTTCTTTCTCATTTGTCTAAACATATTATAACAAAGAGAACAAAAAAAGTGAATTCTTTTCACCTTTTTATATGTATAAATAATAGTTATTAATTTAAATTTAAATAAAAAAAATGAAGAACTCAATAAATTAAATTCTTCAGTACAAAGAGAAATATCATTTAATAAATTAAATTATTTTCTCTTTGTTCATTAAATATATCAAATATGTTTTTACTTGTCAAGCATTTTTAACGAAATGGCCAATTAACAAATGTAGCATACTGTTTTAACTGAGAAGTTGATTTTCCTATTCCGTATCCATTTTTTTGAAACGTTAAGAATGATGAGTCATAATATGACGCTCCTACATAGGATGAAGTGTCTTTTGAACCAACAATTCCGCCTAAAGACCTTTGACCAGTTAAGGAAGATGTTATCGCAATGTTAGGTTCACCCTCATACATTGTAAAGAACTCTACTACCGCATATGTTCTTTCTACCACACTATGATTTTCTATTCTCCCAACAATCCCACCATATGAAGCTAATTCAGAACTAAAATTATTTATTTCTAGTGCTCCCATAGCATAACTATCAATTATATGAGTGTTACTTGCTGATGCAGCAAGTAAACCAGCATCATATTGAACTATTCCTGTTCTTTCTCTAATGTCTACAAAACATCCAGAAATATTTGTATTAGTAGCTACAGCTACTAATCCGGCAGCATAATTAGCGCTTCCTGAATAAAGACCATTTGGAAAAGAAACATTCATTCCTTTCAATATTGCGTTATTTGTTAACGGAAATAAAGCCCAATTAACTCCTACATAAGAAGTATTCATATCTTCAACGATTAATTTATACCCAAGTCCATTGTAATAACCACTAAAAGGAACAGATTCCCACTCAGATCCAACAGTGCTTCCAATTGGACTTAAATAATTTGTAATTGTTATATCATTTAATTGTAAAAATTTACCATCTAATTTATACCTAATAGCATTAAACTGAGCTTCATTAGTAACTAAATAATATAATTCACCGTTATGAGTAATAGTATTAATACTAACACCACCAAGGGTAGTATTAGATTGATTAGTTAAATCAAAAGAATTTTTATCAGTAATATATATAACTGGATATCCTCCATTTGGACTCTCATAATAAAGTGCCCAACCATATATAGATTGAGTTAGGTGATTTCCTTCTCCATAATTATTTGAATCGCAAGATAAGTTTTCATAACCACCTTCCAGCACATTATCAGCTGAAATTTGATCAATACTATCAATACTTGGAATAACTACATAATATTTACCATCTGATACTGAAATTGATGATACTTTATTATTAATTAAATTAATACAGTATTGTATTTTATGACCAGTCATATTTAGTGCAGTTGGACTATTTGAAGAAATAAAATCAATTTTATTACCATTAGTGGCTTCTTCAATAACTTTTTTTTCTGACTCTTTATATAAAGTCTTAACTTCATTTAAAAAGACATCCTTCTTAGCATTGGTATACATTTTAAGAACATTTGGCAATGCTATTATTATTAGTATTGCAAGTATTGCTATAACCGCAAGTAATTCAACTAGTGTAAACGCATTTCTTTTCATATTGTTTTCTCCTATTCTTCTAATTTTATCATTTTAAATATTTTAATTCAATAAAAAAGAACTAGAGTTTGTGAACTAGTTCTTAACTTTTTATAATGTTGTTCTGTCTAGTTTAATTCCAGGACTCATAGTTGAAGAAATGCTTATGTTCTTAATATATGTACCTTTAACTCCAGTTGGTTTACTTTTAACAATTTCACTTAGCATAGCTTTAAAGTTTTCTTCTAAAGCTGTTTCAGCAAATGAAAGTTTACCAATTGATACATGTACATTTCCAAAAGAATCATTTTTGTATTCAATCATTCCTTTTCTAACATTACTTATAGCTTCACTTACATTAGTAGTTACAGTTCCAAGTTTTGGATTTGGCATTAAACCTTTAGGTCCTAGGATTTTACCAAGTTTACCTAAAGCTGGCATCATATCCGGAGTTGCTATAATAGTATCAAAATCAAACCAGTTTTCTTTTTCAATTTTTTCTATCATATCATCAGCACCTGAATAATCAGATTCTTTTGCTTCATCTAACTTAGATTTAGTAATAACTAATATTTTCTTTGTTTTTCCAGTTCCGTTAGGAAGAACAAAACTACCTCTAATATTCATATCTGTTTTTTTAGCATCAATGTTTAATTTGAATACTACATCTACAGTCTCATCAAATTTCTTAGGTTTTAAACTCTTAAGTAATTTTATCGCTTCATTTAATTCATAAGATTTATTCTTATCAACACTTGATGAAGCTTCCACATACATTTTACTATGTCTTTTCATAATATAACCTCCTTTTGTGGTATTTGGATTATTTTTATTTATTATTTAATTATTCTTCTGTTTCTTCTGTTTCGTCAGATTGTTCAGTAGATTCAACTTCAACACTAGCACCTTCGCTTAATGATTTAGCACTTTCTTCTAATTCAGCAAGTTCTGCTTCAAGTCTAGCAGCTTGTGCTTCTTCTTCAGCAGCTTCACGAGCTTGTTCAGCAAGTTCTGCGTCATTAACACCTTTAATTGCTATACCCATATTTCTTGCAGTTCCAGCAACTGTTTCAATAGCTGAATCAAGATCATATGCATTTAAATCCGGTAATTTAATTTCCGCGATTTTTTTGATATCATCTTTACTTACAGTAGATACAATACTATTAGCTCCTTTAGGACTTCCTTTAGCTATTCCAGCTGCCTTCATTAATAACGAAGGAGTTGGTGGGGTTTTTAATATAAAATCGAAAGTTCTATCATCATAAATAGATATTTCAACAGGTATTACATCTCCCATTTTTTCTCTAGTTGCATCATTATATCTAGTACAAAATTCTTGTAAATTGATTCCTGCTGGTCCAAGCACAGTTCCAACTGGTGGAGCTGGTGTTGCCTTACCTGCTTCAATTTGTAATTTAATTTTCTTTACAACGTTCTTTGCCACGAAAAACACCTCCTATAAATTTTAGTTTTAATTTTCGCGAGTGGTTTGCGATAATAATCCATAAAATCTCCCACTTCTAAATTTATATATAATATAAACTCGCTAACTGATAATAACATAATTTGTATGATATTTCAATCGTTTTTTTTATATTTAAGCCTTACTTATTTGGATTAGATCTACTTCAACTGGAGTTTCTTGTCCAAATAGATCAATTAGTACAGTAAGCTTTTCATTTTCTTTATCCATACTCTCTACTTTTCCAAACATTCCTTTAAATGGTCCATCTATAATAGTAACAGAATCTTTTACTTCAACATCAGTTCTTATTGGAGCTGCAGTCATTTCACCTTCTCCAATGAATTTTTTAACTTCTTCATCATTTAATGGTATTGGTTTAGCTCCTTTACCAGAAGAACCTATAAACCCAGTTACTCCAGGTGTATTACGAACTACATACCAAGCCTCATCACTCATTACCATTTCAATAAGTACATATCCTGGAAACATTTTACGAACTTTTTCTTTTTTAACACCATCTTTTACTTCAATCTCAGTACGCTCAGGAATAATAACTCTAAATATATTATTTTCCATTCCCATACTTTCTCTTCTTGATTCTAAGTAATCTTTAACTTTTTGCTCATGCCCACTGTATGCATTAACAACATACCATAGTTTATCCTGCATTAAACTAGCCTCCTAAAAAATGCAAATATTGCATCCAAACCAAAGAAATATAATCCGAAAAATACAATTAAAACAACTGTAATTACAGAGTATGTTACTAACGATTTTAAATCAGGCCATCTAACTGTTTTTGCTTCTTTTCTAACTCCTTTAAAGAAACTCTTTATTTTTTTCATTTCTCCTCCATAAAAAAAACACTTTTCTGTGTAATTAAATAATAGCATAGTTTATTATATATTACAAGTGTTTTCTTAATTTAAATCAACTTTTTCATATGTGTTTTTTTCTTTGTCAAAAACATAAAACTTTTCAGTATCATTACTTGTTTTTAAATATATATTTTTATATACTTCCGGAAAAGAATCAAGAGTGAATTCACTTAATTTTTTAGAAGTGGAAACATAAATTATTTTATACTCATCATCTGATGTTTTTAATAATAAATGTTTACTATTCTCATAAGTTATTAATTGAAAATTTGAATCATATTTTTCATCTGTAGTAGAAAGTTTAATTTCAGATTCATAAACAGTGTTATCATTTACATACCACACATTTTGATATTTATCTGCTTGAGATATAATTATAGTAGAATACTCCTGTGTCTCATCAATAATATCAGTATAAGTAAATAATATTTTATCCTCATATTTTTGATAAAATAAATAAATATGATTATTGTTTACCATTAATGAATTATTATCCATTATAGTTCCATTTTCTATAGATATATTTTCGTACTTTAATGATTTTTCTTTTTCAATTACTTTATTTTTCTCTCTAGTATCTATTTTTATTAAATACATATAAGAAAAAAAGTATAGAAGTGCACCAAAAAGCATAAGTCCTAAAAAGGAAAACAAAAATTTTTGATCAGCACTTAACTTAATTTCTTTTTTCATAAATACCCTCTTTATTATTTAGTTATACTCCACAAGTTCTTTTCTTTTTAAATCTTTCTCTTTTATTGATTCTCTTTTATCATAAAGTTTTTTTCCTTCACATACTCCAAGTAAAATTTTAGCTTTATTTCTAACAAAATACAATTTCAAAGGAACTAATGTATATCTTTTTTGAAAAACTGCTGCTTCTATTTTTATAATTTCTTTTTTATTTAGAAGTAATTTTCTCTCTCTTCTTTCATCATGATTAAATATGTTACCCTCTTCATATTTAGCTATATACATATTAATTAAGAATACTTCTTGATTTTTAACTCTTCCGTAGCAATCATTAAAATTAACTGCTCCTTTTCTAATACTTTTAATTTCTGTTCCAAGTAGTTCTATACCGCACTCATATTCATCAATTATAAAATAGTCATATTTAGCTTTTCTATTATATATTTCCATACTATAACTTCCTTACAAGTGCAAAATCAATTTCTCTTTTAATTTTATCTGCATTTATGCATTTAACACAAACTCTATCTCCGTATCTTAATGCTAGTTTATTATTTCTAGTATATCCCATTAAATTTTCATTATAATCATAATAACCTGATACAGGTATAGATTTTTCATTTTCAAGAACTACATCTACTCTACCATCAATAAAATTATCAGTTTGAACAAAGAAACTACTTGGCATAGTTGAATCAACAGTTGCTTCAAATTCTTCTCCTATCTTATCCATCATATATTCAGCTTTTAAACAATCATCAACGGCATACTCACATTTTTCACTATTTCTTTCTCTTTCTGATATATATTCACATACAGTTGTTAAATATGAATGCCATGAATTTAAAAATTTGTTATCCAACTCTTCACTAAGTAAAAAATTACTTATAGCAGTATGCACTAATAGATCACTCATTCTTCTAATTGGGGAGGTAAAGTGTGTATAACATTTACTTGCTATACCAAAATGTCCTTTATTACTCGGAAAATATACAGCCTTTTGCATACTTCTTAATAATTTCTTATTCAACATTTTAAAGTTTTCTTTATCTTTTAAATATTCAAGTAATTTTTGACAATCTTTTGAAGTAACATTTTCAACATCAATTATTCCGTTATAACTAACACCAATTAAAGATAAAAACTTCATATAATCATCCATTTTTTTAGGAGCGGGTACATCATGATTTCTATACGGAATATCTATTTCTTCTTCATTTAATATAGTTGCAACTGATTCATTAGCCACTATCATAAAATCTTCTATTATTTTTTCAGCTTCTCTTTGTTCTCTAGCAATGATATCAATTACTTTTTCATCTTCATCCATTATAATTTTAACTTCATCACTAATGAATTCTAATTCTCCACGTCTATGTTTATTGTCTTTTAATATTTTAGATAATATATGCATATTTTTTAAAATTTTGTCGCAAGGAATATTTATTTCTTCTCCCTCTTTAAAATTAGAGTCTTTATTATAACTTTTTAGTTCGTATGGAGTCATATTGTTTTGAAAAGCAATAGATTCTAATGTTTCTTCAGATCCGATAGTATATTTTAAAGTTGTATAATCTTTTGTATCTTCTGTTTCTTTTCCTTCAATAATATCTTGTACAGCATCATAGTTCATTTTCTTTTTAGATTTAATAATACCTTTAACTATTTGTTTATTAACAACTTCTCCTGAATGATTAATTTCCATTATACATGTTTCTGTAAACCTATCTTCATTTGGATTTAGTGAACATATACCATTTGATAGTTCTATTGGTAACATAGGTAATACTTTATTTCCTAAATAGTTTGAGTTTCCTCTTAACTCTGCTTCATTCCAAATAGCGCTTCCTGGTTTTACATAATTAGATACATCTGCAATATGAACTGACAATTCATAATTACCATTTGGTAATATTTTTAAACTAATCGCATCATCTATATCTTTTGTATCTTTTCCATCAATTGTAAAAGATATATCTTTTCTAAAATCTTTTCTACCTAATTTTATTTCTTTTTGAATAGCCTCTTCATCTAAACTTTTTATAACATTTTTAGCTTCATCTTGTACTTCTTGCGGAAACTCAAGTCTAAGTCCAAACTCAGCAGCTATCATTGCTATTTCAGTATCTTTTCCAGGAGCATTTTTATGTCCTATAACACTATCAATACGAGTAAGTACATTTCC
>JAAZDL010000145.1 GCA_012512795.1 Mycoplasmatota bacterium | reverse complement strand
TGTTAAATCTGCACCAAAAGCAGTAACAAAAACATAGTCAAATCCTAGTTTTTTTAAAGATGTAACTAACTTGCCTTCTACGTTTTCTCCAGGTTTTATTCCAAAATGTTCTCCTATAGAAACTCTAATTGCAGGAGATGTAAGAGCTATAACTATCTTTTCGTTTGCATCCATTATTTCCTTAACTTCTTTATAAGAATATTTAGGAACTAAAGCTCCTGTTGGACAATTTAATATACATTGTCCACACCCAATACATATTGGATTTTTGCATACATTTAAATCATACGATATATTTACTGTTTTTTCACATGTTTTCTTACATTGTCCACAGTTAATACATTTTTCACTTATTCTTGCTATCGAAGGGTTGTGAGGGTCTATTCTTACTCTTTTATCTTCTATAACATCATTTATTATTCTTTCATTTATATCTGCTGTTGAATCTTCAATAACAGAACATATTATTGCATCAATATCATCTTGAATAATACAATCTTCTAACAAAATCATTTTATCTTTTAACGCTCCACACATAGGACACACATACTCATCAATTAAAAAATCAGCTTCTTCTATGTGATTACAAGTATTACATTTATATTTTGCCATAAAATCTCCTTTTTTCTTTCTGTTTAATTATAACATATAATTAATACAATAAACATTTAAAAAAGTATATTTAAATATATACTTAATTATTTTTATGTGATTTCAAAGAAAAATTTAGTTCCTACATTCTTCTTACTTTCAACTCCATATTTATAGTTATGACTCTCTAGTATTGTTTTTACTATTGATAAACCTAGTCCAGTGCCAAAAGTATTCCTTTTATGCTTTTTATTGTTGTGATAATATTTATCCCATATATAGTTTATCTCTGACTCATCTATACCTTTTCCTGTATCTATTACCTCTACTATAACTTTCTTTTTCGCTTTAATTACATTTAAAGTTACACTCTTGTCTTCTCCAGTATAATTTACAGCATTATTTAAAAGGTTATATATTACTTGTTCTATTCTTTTTTTATCAGCTTTTATAAATATCTTTTCTTTGTTTTCGTATATAAAATTATATTTTTCTTTTTTTATTAGTATTTCATATCTTTTTAATATGTTTTTTATTATTTCATCTAAATCAAATTCTTCTATTTTAAGTTCGTATGTTTTTGCTTGCATTTTAGATAAATCGAGGATATCATTTACTAAAATAGTTAGTCTATCTGTTTCTTCTATTATTATATTCAAATTTTCATTTCTTTTTTCTATAGTTTGATTTTCAAAATCTCTTATCATTTCTGCATATGCTTTTATCATTGTTAAAGGTGTTTTTAAATCATGTCCTACATTCGCCATTAAATCTCTTCTTAATTCATCAGTTTTTGATAATTCTTTAGTAGCTAATTCTAAAGTAGTTGATAGTTCTTTTATCTCATTTATTTTACTTTCAGTCAAGAAAGAAGCTTTGAAATTTCCTTTTCCAATTTCTCTTGCTGAATTACTAATTTTAACTATCGGACTAGATATTTGTCTTGAAATAAAATATCCAACAATTAATGAAATACCAAATATTATTATAGCTATATAACTAAATTGACTCTTCAGAAGTATTATAGATGAATCCAACGGTTGAATGGATGTGTTTAAAAATATATACACATCATTTTTATATTTAATAGCTTTTACTAGTGTTTTATTTCCAAACCTTGTATTATTAAACATTAATATATCTTCAGTCTTACCACTAGAAATAAAATATTTTATAAAATCAGAATTTGTTTTCGTATCGCCGATTATACAACCTCTATTATAAGAATTAGAGACGATTTGAGAACTTCCATCCGTATAAACAGATATACAAAGACCGTACTCATATGCTATATCTTCTAAAAAATCTAATTCTACATTACTTTGACTAAGAATCTTGTTTGATGCAGATGTTAGTTGATTTGTTTTATAAAATTCATAAAATGTATTTAAAAGAACTATTTGCATTAAAAAAAGAAATAATAAAATAAAACTTGAAAAAGCTATTAAAAAAGCCCATACAATATGTTTCATTTTATAATTTCTTAATTTCAAATTTATACCCCATTCCTCTTACTGTTGTTATTAAATCTCTGTATTCTCCTAAATTATTTCTTAGCATTTTTATATGTGTATCTATTGTTCTATCATTACCAAAATAATCATAATTCCATATATTATTTAATAACTGTTCCCTTGACAAAGCTATACCTTTATTATTTATAAAGTATACTAATAAATCATATTCTTTTGGTGTTAAAGGTAATAATTTTTCATCTATATATGCACAATGACCTAAAAAATCTACTTTTAGTTTTTCGTATACAAAAAAATCATCTTCTCCTTTATATCTTTTAATAACAGCATTAATTCTTGCCATTAATTCTTTCGGACTAAACGGTTTTGTTATATAATCATCAATTCCTAAATCAAAGCCTGCTAAAATATCATATTCTTCAGTTCTTGCAGATAAGATTATTGTAGGTACATTATATTTTTCTTTTATCTTTTTATATGCTGAAAAGCCATCCATTTTTGGCATCATTATATCCATAATTATTATATCAGCCTCATTAGCTTTTTCTATAGCTTCTATACCATTTTCAGCTTCTAATACATCAAATTTATTTCCAATACAATATTCTTTTATTACATCTCTTATTAATTTTTCATCATCCACTATTAAAACTTTCACAATAATCACCTCTTGTAAATAATATAATATCATATAGTGAATAATTAGTGAAATGTTTGTGTCTTTAATTAAAAATTAGTTTATCTTATACTTAGAACAATTAAAACCAGTACATTTAATTTCAAATTGTTCTAAAACAACTTTATTTTTAATCCTAAATATTAACGGATAACTTAAATTGTAATCATCAATATTTTTACTAAAGTTACTATTTAATTTATTAAAACTTATTGAATCTTTTTCTGTTAAAGTAGTTGAATCTATAAAGTATACATTCTCAGTAAGTGCTATCCATTGTTCTAAAATATCCATAAACAAAATACAGTCAACATTAATACAATTATTACCAATCATAGCAACTAAAGACTCTTCTTTATCGTTATATATTTCATATAGTTTACTTTTATTGACTTTTACAAGATTTTTAACATGTGATTTATTATCACTGTATTCAGCCACACTTAGTTTGAAATATGATTCAAATTCATAATTTAAACTATTATTAATATCAGTAAAAAATACTTTTTCTTCATTTTCAAAAAATAAAACTAGTTTTTTATCATCTACATATGCTACTCTTATATTTTTTTTACAATCCAGTTTTAATGTTTGACTCGATGCATTAAAAGTGTATCGCGAGCAATTGATATAGTTATTTTCATCTAAAGATTGTGAAATATTATAGCTAAAAGAATCTTCGTTTATATTTAGTATTTCATAATAACCAGCAATCCTATCATATCTGTACCACGTATTGTTAGTTACTTTTTTGTCTATAGAGGAAAAATTGAAAACATTAAATACTAAATATATAAAAAGAGTAAACAATATAAAAAACATAATTATTATTTTACTATTTTTCATGCTATCATCATAACAAAAAACAAACAATATTTCAATTACTTGTTTGTATTTGCATAATAATTAAATTCTTCTATTTCTTTTAACACATTTTCTAACTCTTCTACTTCGTAACAATCATCTAACAAACTGTCTATTTCAAATATAATCTCTTTAATTGATGAAAAATTATAAGGATTAATATTATATTTATCCAAAACCTCAATTTGATATTCTGTTAAAAACATATCTTTTTTTATTTCTTTATGCATATATTTTTGATCAATTAAATCATTAATATTAATATTTTCACTTTTTAATTTCATAATCTCACCAAAAAATCACTGTTAGTCAGTGATTCCATATTTATCTTTAAATTTTTGAACTGTTCCAGTTTTTGTTGTTTTAAATTTACCTGTATAAAATGAATGACATTTGTTACATGTTTCTAATTGTAATTCACTTTTTGTTGATTTAACTTCAAATTCATTTCCGCAAGCACATTTTACTTTACAAACTTTAAATTCTGGATGCACTCCCTTTTTCATATTTTATCCTCCTCGCCATAACCAATTAACAGTTATAGAAATAACTTCATTGAGTATTATACATACTTTTATATATAAAATCAAGCAATATTTATTTTAAATCGTTTTGTATATAATTAAATTACTCTATTATTTCTATTTTTGCTCCTGCTGAATTTAATTTGTTGACAACATCTCCATATCCTCTTAATATAACTTCACAATTATCAATTTTTGTTACACCTTCAGCTATTAAACCGGCTATCAATAATGAAGCTCCGCCTCTTAAATCTCTAGCAATTACATTTTTCCCTTTTAAAACTCTTGGTCCATCTATCTCTAGTTTACTCATGCTAATTATACTAGTTAGAGCTCCCATGTTATTTAAATCATAAGTATTTTGAAATCTATTTTCATATAGTGTTTCTTCTACGATAGACTTACCTTGAGCTTGAGTAAGAAGTGTAGTCATTGGTTGCTGAAGATCAGTTGGAAATCCTGGAAAAACCAATGTTTTTATATTTGTTGGTTTGATATTTTCGCATTTATTTACAATAACAGAATCTTTTACTAATGTGTACTCAACACCTATTTCTTTTAATTTCATAAGTAAAGCTTCTATATGTTCTTTGATAACACCGTTTATTTTTAAAGGACTTCCAAGTAAAGCTCCAATTATCACATAAGTGCCTGCTTCAATTCTATCAGGAAAAACTTCTATAATACCATTGTCTAAATTATTATTTCCTTCTATTTCAATTTTTTTAGTTCCTGCCCCTCTTATCTTAGCTCCCATATTCATTAAAAATGATGCAACATTTACAATTTCCGGCTCCATTGCTGCATTTTCAATAACTGTGGTCCCTTCTGCTCCCATTGCTGCCAACATAACATTAATAGTTGCTCCTACACTAGGAAAATCAAAATATATCTTTTTACCAACTAACTTTTCTGCAGTTATTATATATCTATTTTTAATTATTTCTACTTTAGCTCCTAATTCTTCAAATCCTTTTATATGGATATAAATTGGTCTAGCTCCTATATTACATCCTCCAGGAAAAGAAATCTCAACTCTATGGAATTTAGCTAACAATGCTCCCATGTAATAATAAGAAGCTCTCATTTGAACACTTAACTCTTCCGGAATAGGTTTGTTTATTAAATTTGATGAATCAATATATAGTGTTTCGTCTTTATGTTCTATTTTGCAATTTAACATTTCCATTATTTGTATTAAATATTCAATATCACTTATTTCTGGTACATTATATATTACTGTTTTTGTTTTTGCTAGCACAGCAGTAGGTATTAGAGCAACTGCACTATTTTTTGCTCCGCTTACTTTTATTTCACCACTTAATGGATTCTTTCCATTAATTATCATTCTTGACATAATCCACCTAATAACCCTTCTACTAATAATATACTATTACTACAACATATAATCAATAAAATACGGGATTTAAGCATTTATTTTACATAAAAAAAGCGTTTTTAAAGACGCCTTTTAGTTACATTAATATTAATTATTTATAATGAATACATATCTATCTTTATTACTTAAATCTTTTTCGATTATGATTTTAGAAGAAGGATATTTTAATTTTGCATACTCTTTTACAGAATTGCCTTGATCACAACCTATTTCTAAAGCTATTATAAACTTTTTATTTAAGTTTTTTTTCGAATCATTTATTATATTTTTATAAAAATATAATCCATTATCACTAGCATATAGGGCTTGATGCGGTTCATGTTTTCTTACAATTTCCATAATTTCTTCATCTTCTGAAATATATGGTGGGTTACTTATTATAACATCATACTTATCATTAATATTATTAAGTAAATCACTCTGAATAAAAGTTATATTAACATTATTTTCTTTTGCATTAATTTTACTTACTTCTAATGCTTTTTTAGAAATATCGCTAGCAGTTATTGTAGAGTTTTTTAATTTAGATTTTAAAACTATTGCTATTGCTCCACTTCCAGTACATAAATCTAATACATCAAGTTTTTGTGTCTTAAACATTTCATTTATATAAATTATTGTTTTTTCAACTAATCCCTCAGTTTCATATCTAGGTATTAAAACATTTTTATTAACATTTATTTTATATCCATAAAAATTGACATTACCAATTAAATATTGAATAGGATATCCTTTTAAAAGTAATGAATAGTCTTTTTCAATATTTTTACTTTTACTTAATAACTCATTAGCTTCGAGTTTAGAAAAACCTAATTCAATAATTTTATTAATCATTATGTTCCCCAAGTTTTCTTTTTTCATCTTCAGCTATTAAAGCTTGAATAACTTCTTCTATTTCACCTTCCATAATTTTATCTAAGTGCATAACGGTATAGTTT
>JAAZDL010000144.1 GCA_012512795.1 Mycoplasmatota bacterium | reverse complement strand
GATATAAATATATCTTTTTTTATTGTAATAACTCTTTTAATTTATTTTCTAAGTTCTTGCATTTATCATTATCCATTTGTTTAACATCTTTAAGTTTATAGTCAATATTTAACTTTTCATATTTGCTTTTCCCCATAGTATGATATGGAAGCAATTCTATTTTTTCTATATTAGATAAATGTTTAATAAAGTTAGCAAGTTGATTAATATACTCATCATTATCATTTATTCCAGGAACTATAACACTTCTAATCCAAAGTTTTTTGTTTAATTTATTACATAAATTTATGAAATCTAAACTTTTATCTATATTATAGTTAGTTATATATTTATACTTAGCTTTATCAATAGCTTTAATATCAAAAATAACTAAATCAATATATTTTAATATTTCTTCATTAAGATTAACATTTATACTAACTCCTGATGTATCTAAACAAGTATTAATATTATTTTCTTTTAATAGTTTTAAACATTCTAATAAAAACTCTTGTTGACTAAGAGGTTCGCCTCCTGAAAAAGTAACACCACCATCTTCTTTAAAATAATTTTTATATTTTAAAACAATATTAACTATTTCTTCAGGTGTATAACTTTTACTATCTTTCATAACCCACATTTCAGGATTATGGCAATAAAGACATCTAAGAGGGCATCCTTGCATAAAGATTACTGTTCTTATCCCAGGTCCATCAAAAATACCCATTGTTTCAATTTGTTTAATATAACCTTTTATCATAGTTTCTCATGGAAAGTTCTTGCGATAACTTCTTCTTGCTGCACCTTAGTTAAACGATTAAAATGAACAGCATAACCGGACACTCTAATTGTTAGCATAGGATATTTTTCAGGATTATTCATAGCGTCAATAAGCATTTGTTTATCAAGTACATTTACATTTATATGATGTGCTTTAGAAGAAAAATAACCATCTAATATAGTACTTAAATTTTTTGCTTGAGTATCTATATCTTTGCCAAGAGCATTAGGTACTATAGAAAATGTATTTGAGATTCCATCTAAACAAGCATCTTTATATGGCAATTTAGCTACTGAATTTAGAGAAGCAAGAGCTCCAGCAGTATCTCTTCCGTGCATAGGATTAGCACCAGGTGCAAAAGCTACAGTACTTTTCCTGCCATCAGGAGTTGCTCCAGTTTTAGAACCATATACAACATTAGAAGTAATAGTTAACACTGAAAGAGTATGAATAGCATTTCTATATAACTTATTTTTCTTTAATTCTTCATAAAATATTTTAACAATATCTACCGCTATAGAATCAACTCTATCATCATCATTTCCATATTTTGGAAAATCTCCTTCGATTTTAAAATCAATTGCTATATTATTTTCGTTTCTAATAGGTGTAACTTTTGCATATTTAATTGCTGACAGAGAGTCTGCTACTACTGATAAACCAGCAACACCAAAAGCCATTAATCTTTCTACATTAGTATCATGAAGTGCCATTTGGCTTGCTTCATATGCATATTTATCATGCATATAATGTATAATATTCATTGCATCTACATAAGTAGAAGCAACTTTAGCAATAACGTTGCGATATGCACTCATAACTTTATCATAATTAAGAATATTATCAGTTATAAATGGTACTTCATCAAGTATTTTAATGTTCTTCATTTCATCAAAGCCACCGTTTATTGTATAAAGAAGTGTTTTTGCAAGATTACATCTAGCTCCGAAATATTGCATTTGTTTTCCGACCTTCATCGCAGAAACACAACAAGATATAGCATAATCATTTCCAAATGTTTCACTCATTAAGTCATCATTTTCATATTGAATAGAACCAGATTTTATAGACATTTTACCACAATATTTTTTAAAAGCCTCAGGTAAATTAGTAGACCATAATACAGTAAGGTTTGGTTCAGGAGCAGAGCCTAAGTTATCTAAAGTATGCAAATATCTATAAGATGTCTTAGTTACTAAAGTTTTACCATCATTATTCATTCCGCCAATAGATTCAGTAACCCATGTAGGATCACCTGCGAATAGTTCATTATAATCTTCAGTTCTAAGATGTCTAACTAATCTTAATTTTATAATAAATTGATCAACTAGTTCTTGAATCTCTTCTTCAGTTATTTTTCCAAGAGATAAGTCTCTTTCGAAATATATATCTAAGAATGTAGAAGTTCTACCAAGTGACATCGCAGCTCCGTTATTTTCTTTAACAGCTCCTAAATAAGCAAAATATAACCATTGTACTGCTTCTTTACTGTTAGTCGCTGGCATAGAAATGTCATAACCATATTTAAGTGCCATACTTTTTAATTCATTTAAAGCTCTAACTTGATCACTAATTTCTTCTCTTAATCTAATTGATTCTTCATCTGAAGAATGGATATTATTAAAATCTTTTATTTTTTCTTCAATTAAATAGTTAACTCCATATAAAGCAACTCTTCTATAATCACCTATAATACGGCCTCTACCATATGAATCAGGTAATCCAGTTATTAAACCTGCTTTTCTAGCAAGTCTTATTTCTTTAGTATATGAATCAAATACGCCTTGATTGTGAGTTTTAGTATATTTGTTAAACATAGTATATATAGATTCGGATAACTCCATATTGTGATAATCAAAAATATCTTTAACCATTCTAATCCCACCATAAGGATTTATAATTCTTTTTAACGCCTCATCAGTTTGAAGTCCAACAATAACTTCATTATCTTTATCAATATATCCTGGTTTAAAATTATCAATACCAGAAATATTTTCTAAATCAACAGAAATAGTTTTATTTAATATTTCATTTGTTATTAACTTTTGACATTTATCCCAAACCTTTTTAGTTTTATTACTAGTGCCTACTAAAAATTCTTCATCACCAGTATAAGGTTTATAGTTTTTTGATATAAAATCATGAACATCTATATTTTTACACCAATTACCTTTATTAAAATTATTCCAACACTCAAACATATGTCCTCCTATTTTTACATTAGTATAGATATTGTATCAAATATAAATTATTTAGTATATAGGAAAAATCAAAAAAGTACACAAAAAAACATTTTGTATTTTGTTCTTCAACTATTATGGGCTTTTAAGCATAATAAGGTTTAAATTTAATGTAAAGTAGTTTGACATCGAAAATATATTTTTGTTTTTTTATATATCAAATCATTATTTAATAATATTTAACTAGATATATTTTTAAAATTATAACATAAAAAAACAAAACATATTTATAATATAATGCTTTGTTTTGATATATTTATATATTTTCTTCTTTAGTTATATTACCACCATCAAACTTATATAATTCATCTACTAATGTAACAATATCTTCTTTAATATGAGTAGCGATAATGATTATTTTATTGTTATTCTTTTCTTCTAATAGTATTTTTCTTAAACTATCAGCTGTTTTATCTTCAACACCATTAAATGGTTCATCAAGAATTATTACTCTAGGATTTTCCATAAGAACTTGAGCTATTCCTAGTTTTTGTTTCATACCAAGAGAATACTCGGAATACTTTTTATCTTTATCTGGTAACAGTTCTACCTTACTTAATGTATCAAATATTTCTTTATCTCCAATTGTGTTTTGTATTGAAGCGAGTAACTTTAAATTCTCATAACCACTCAAATCATTTAGAAAACTTGGCTTTTCAATCAAAGCTCTTGTCTCTGGTGGAAATTCTTGTTCTTTTATAATATTTTTACCATCAAATAATATTTCTCCAGAAGTAGGGCTTAAGAAAGCACATAACAATTTTAAAAATACACTTTTGCCACTACCGTTTCTTCCTATTAAACCATATATTTTGCCTTCTTCAAAGTTGATACTTATATTATCTAATACTTTATTTTTCTTAAATACTTTAGTTAAATTTTTTACTTCTATTTTCATTTTTTCTCCTATAAACCTTCAAATAATTTATATTTAAATTCTTTACTTACTTTATTTAATGAACATAACAATATAATAGTTATTGTTATAATTAGCATATATATAATAACACTTATACTTACTATATCATATAATGAAAACATCAAATATAATAATATAAATAATAATCCAACTATAAAGTAAATATAATTAATTTTTAATAAACTAAATATCAGTATTATTATTAGCTGAGTTGAAACAATAAATAATATATCTTTTATAGCAAACATAATCAATGAAATAAGAGAGAACTGCCATAGGGAAGTAAAATAAATAAGAATATAAGATATAATTTTTATTGAAATAGTTATTAATATAATATTTTTAATTTTAGAAATTAACCATTTATTAAAAGATGTTCTTAAAAATAATATTTCTGGATTATATTTAATATCTTTTATAAATAACTCTATAGTTAATATACTATAAAACAATAAATTAAATATTAAAGCCGATAATTTAATAATATTGAAATTCTCATTACTAATGTTACCCCCGAATATATAGTATAATTTTTCAATACTTTTTATTTTTAGTACATAGTTAGAAAAAATATACAATGCAGCTATAATTATAAAATAAGCAATTAATAGTTTTTTCTTTTTCAATATATGTTTAAAATCACTAATCATTATATATTTTTGTTTAATAAAAGTATTTTTACGTTTAGTTACCAATACATATATAATATATAAAATAAGAAGTACGGTGGAAGTATATAACATAAAAAATGCTGCTTCGTATCCAAATGTATTGTATATATTAGGAGTCATTAAATTAGTTAAATTAAATTTCAAGTCTGACAAAGTACTTATATGATTAACTTGATTATTAAAGAAACTAATCATTATATATGCATTAAATAATAATAAAGCAATCATGTTTGCAAATTTGTATACTAATGTATTTATAAGTGTCATTATTAATATTAAAAAAGGTATTTTAAGAATAGTATAAATGAAATATACTAAATTAGATACATTATAGCCATAATAATTATGTATTTCAAAACCATTTGTATTGAATAAATTTACAACGATTGTAAGCATTAATAAACTAATTAGGTAAACCACAATATTGTTCCAAAACACGGATTTCAATAATTCTTTTATATAAACTCTTTTACTTTTATATCTTATTATCCTAGCATTGTTACTGTCAAAATCAGTTATAACTATGTAAGAATTAATAAAAATGATTCCGAAGAAAAAAGATAAGTAATAAGGCATTTGAAAACTTGTTATGAAACTATCTATATAAGTAGCGTTTGCTGAGATTATAATTCCTGCGTATAAATTTAATAATATTAATATTAAGAAAACAAAAATAAATTTCTTAGATGAAATATGAAATTTAATATCTTCAATAAGAATTTTTCTACTTGTCATTTTCAATATATACTTCCTCCTTATTTCTTAATTGAAAATATATAACTATATATT
>JAAZDL010000143.1 GCA_012512795.1 Mycoplasmatota bacterium | reverse complement strand
TTACTTGTAGAGCTGTCAGCTCTCTTCCTATTTTGCTAGAAATATCTGCTAGTCTTATAAAAGAAAAAGGCTATTTTTTACCTTTAAAATCAAATATTGAAAAAGAATTAAAATTATCATCAAAAATACTTTTAAAATTAGGATTAAAATATATAAAAACAATAGAATATTATTTACCTATTGATGATGCATATAGGACAATTCCTGTTTTTAACAAAATATCTAAAACATGTACAAATTATCCAAGAAATTACAATTTAATTGTCAAAACATATAAAAAGATATAATCTTACTTGATAATTTTTTAAAAATACATTAAAATTAGTATAGAATAAAGAATAAGAGGAAAAAATGGAAGATAACAAAGATAAAATATTTTATGTACCAATCGAAGATATTTTGCCAAATAGGTTTCAACCAAGGCTTGCTTTTGATGAAAAAGAATTAAACGAGCTAGCTAGTTCAATTATTAAATATGGTGTTATACAACCAATAGTTATAAGAGCGATGGGAGAAAAGTTTGAAATTATTGCTGGCGAGAGAAGATATAAAGCTTCTGTTTTGGCAGGACTTAAAAAAATTCCAGCGATAATGATGGATACAGATGATAATACAAGTGCTGAAATTGCTCTTTTAGAGAATATACAAAGAAAAAACTTAACTGTAATAGAAGAAGCTCAATCATATAAAAAATTAATGGATAAAGGATTTACTCAAGAAGATATTGCTATTAAGTTAGGAATAAGTCAGTCTTCAGTTGCTAATAAAATGAGACTTTTAAATCTTCCAAAAGAAGTTCAAGAAGCATTACTATATAATCGAATTTCTGAAAGACATGCTAGAAGTTTATTATCTCTTGATAATATAGACTTACAAAAAAGTTTATTAAACAGAATTGTAGTTGAAAAGTTAACCGTTAAGCAAACAGAAGATGAAATAAATATGATGTTAAATAAAGATAATATTCAAAATGCTGACATCCCAGAAGATATTATGAAATTTTTACAACCTGAACCGAAAATAGATATTCAAGATGAAAAACAAGCAGAAGGCACAGTTGAAGAATTCCTTGATATAAAAGTTCCGGAAGTTGTTACTATTGATAATAATCCTCTAGAAGAAGAGCCAAAACTTAATATTTATGAAGAAGAAAATGATATTATAAATCCATTTCAAGCAACTACTCAAAATATTATAGAAGAAAATATACAACAAAGTAGCGAAGAAAAAGAAGATGTTAAAGAAGATGCATTGTTTGAAAAAGAAATGGATTCTCCTACTCCAAACACTAACAATTTTGAATTTACTGAAGAAGAAGAATACGAAGAAGAAGTTGATCCTGACTCATTATTAAATGAATTTGGAGAAGTTAACTTACCAAGAGTAATAAATAAAGTAAGGTCTTTTGTTGAAAGTCTAGATGAAGTAAGTAATTTAATTTCAACATCTGAATTAGATCTAACTGATAAATATCAAATAATAATTGATATAGATAAGAGTACACCTATGTAACTCTTTTTCTTTACATTAGATTTTAAATATATGTTTACTGAAATATAGTTGAATGATATACTAAATATGAATAAACTAAGAAAGAGGTATTGTAATGGGATTAATTAAAGCAATTGTAGGATCTACAACAACAGCATTTGGAGATCAGTTTAAAGAGTTTGTAAATTGTCCTACTATATCAAAAGATGTACTTATACAAAGAGGAGTTGTTACTCACGGTGAAGGCAATAAAAATCATTCTTCCGGAATAATTACAAATGGAAGTACAATAGTTGTTCCACAAGGAATGGCAATGATGTTAATAGAAAATGGAGAAATTAAAGAATTTACTGCTGATGCAGGGACTTTTTATTATGATACGAGTAGTGAGCCTAGTATATTTACGGGAATTTTGGGAAAAGGGATAATAGATACTTTTAAAACAATAGGAAAAAGATTTACTTTTGGTGGTCAAACAGCTAAAGATCAAAGAGTATACTATGTTAATTTATTAGTAAATGCTGGCAACAAATTTGGTTCTCCTCAAGCTAAAAAGATAACAGATGAAAAATATGGTATGTTAGAAGTAACTTTTTTTGGAGAATACTCATTTAGAGTAATTGATCCTATTTTGCTTGTAAATAATGTTATTGGAGCAAATCCTTCGGATACAATATTTTTTGAAGATATCATTGGAAGTCAATTACATTCAAAATTAATTGAACAAATTACTCAAGCTATATCTATTGTTATGAGAAAAAACAAAGTATCTTTTGGAGATATAGGGATGTATGGGGGAGATATTTCAAACGAGTTAAATGCTTGTTTAGATGAGACTTGGAAAAAATTATATGGATTATTAATAACCGATGTTGCATTAAATGATATAAATCTAACTGATGAATCAATGAAAAAAGTTAATAAAATAGACGAAGCAACAATATTTTCAAATAAAAACCTACAATCCGGATTAATGGCTTCAGCATCTGCAGATGCAATGAGAAGTGCTGCAAGCAATGAAAGCGGGTCTATGATGGGTTTTATGGGTATGAATATGGCTGGAGCAACAGCGGGCTCTGTAATGGCTGCTGCTAATGCTAAAAGCGATGCTGAAGGTTATAAAAAAGAGACAAATCAACCTGAAGTAGGACAAGTTTTTAAAAAAGAACCTAATGATGATAATGTTGAAGTATCAGAAGTGCCTGAAAATAAGAGGTGTTCTAACTGTAACGAAATCATCTTTGGTAATTTTTGTTCCAATTGTGGAGAAAAAGTAGAAAAATAAAAAGCCTATTTAGGCTTTTTTTAATTAATTGAGAAAGTAAACAATTTTTCAATTATAAGAAGTATATCAAGAAACTAAAAAAATACTTGATTTATTAAAAAAAATAAGTATAATTTTAATGGAAAGAAAAAAAGTAGTTAAGGAGGCTTATATAAATGAGATTTAAAACTATAAATAAAGAAGAATTAGAAACAATGTCATTTGATGATATAGCATATATAATATTAAATGAAAAAGGTAAAAAAATGAAAACTAATGACATATTTAAAATAATATGTGATGAGTTAAATTTAGGTGAGAAAGCATTTGAAAATCAAATAGCTGACTTTTTTACACTTTTAGCTACTGAAAAGAGATTTATTCAGTTAGAAAAAGGCTATTGGGACTTAAGAATTAATCATACTGCTGAAGTTAGTATTAAAGAACTTGAAAATGAACTAGATGATGATGTTTCATTAGAAGAATTAGAAATGGAAGAAGATGAAGAAGACTCTGATGATTTTTATTCAGCGATAGATGATATAGAAGATGATGAAAAAGATGATGACCTTAAAAATCTTGTTATTATTGATGAAGGATACGAAGACGATCACGACTTATAGCTAGTTTTTCTTTAATATTTATGAAAAGGAGATAATATGAAAGAAAGATTAGAATTTATAAATAATAGATATAACACATTATGTGAAGAATTATTAAAAGAAGAAGTATATGAAGATTATAAAAAAATGCAAGCAGTTTCTAAAGAGAAAAACTCATTAGAATTAATCGTAAGTACTTATAATAAATATAAGTTTGTTTTAAGTGATATAGAAGCAGCAAAAGAAATGCTAAAAGACAATGATATGAGAGATTTTGCTCTAGAAGAACTTGAAAAGTTAAATAATCAAGAATTAGAATTAGAAAAAGAATTAAAAAGATTATTATTACCAAAAGATGAAAATGATGAAAAAAATGTAGTAGTTGAGATTAGAGGAGCAGCAGGAGGAGACGAAGCAAATATTTTTGCTGGCGATCTTTTTCGTATGTATACTAAATATGCCGAAAGTCAAGGATGGAAATATGATGTTACTCATGAAGTTCGTGGTGAAAGCGGAGGATATAGTCAAATAGAGTTTACACTAAGTGGAGAAGCTGTATATTCTAAAATGAAGTATGAAAATGGAGCACATAGAGTTCAAAGAGTTCCTGAGACAGAAACTCAAGGAAGAGTGCATACATCAACTGCCACAGTTTTAATTATGGCTGAAGCAGAAGAAGTAGATATTGAAGTTAAAGAATCTGATATAAGAGTAGATATTACTAGAAGTAGTGGGGCCGGTGGACAAAGTGTTAATACGACAGATTCAGCAGTTAGAGTTACGCATATAGAAACAGGCATTGTAGTGTATTGCCAAGTAGAAAGAAGTCAAATAAAAAACAAAGAAAAAGCAATACAAATATTAAAAACAAGACTTTATGATTTAAAACTAAGAGAACAAGAAGATAAAATTGGTGCTGAGAGAAAAAGTAAAATAGGAACTGGAGATAGATCGGAAAAAATAAGGACTTATAATTATCCTCAAAACAGATTTACTGATCATAGAATAAACT
>JAAZDL010000142.1 GCA_012512795.1 Mycoplasmatota bacterium | reverse complement strand
GGAGATCATTTACTTCTTAATGCTATGGGAGTTATTACAGTTTGTTATTTAGAAAATATTGATAAAGATGAAATAAGAAATCAAGTTGCTAAAATAGAACATGCTAAAAGAAGATTTATTGAAGAAAAGTTTGAAAGTAATATTTTAATTGATGATTATGCTCATCACCCTACTGAAGTGAAAGTAACTATAGAAGCTGCTAAAAAGAAATATCCAGATAGAAAATTAATTGCAATATTTAAAGCACATACTAGATCAAGAGTAGAACATTTTTATAAAGAGTTTGCAGATGCTTTAAATCTAGCTGATAAAGCTTATATTATGGATATAGGAGTAGATAGAAAAGAAATTGGTTATGATCATATAACATATCAAAACATACTTGATTATGTAAAAAATGGAGAACATATTGAAATAGATACTGCTGATAAATTATTAGAATACGAAAATGCTGTATTATTATTTATGAGTAGTAAAGATATTTATGTTCTAGCTGATAAATATAAAGAACTATACAAAAAAAAGAAGAGTTAATACTCTTCTTTTATTATTCTCTACTATCTAATCTACATAATAAGTCAATTTTAAACATTTCTTTTTGTGCATTAGCTTTAGAAATCATAATTCCTTTATATGCTGTTAACTCTGATTTATGACCATCTAACAATATATCTTTAGGTTCTAAGTTGTTAAGCATAACTGTATTACTATTTTTATATATTGTATAGTTTAGTTTAACTTCTCCATAAACTTTAACAAACAAAGAATCAGTTGGTAGTCTTAAATCATATGTTTCAGTTTGTTCATGTTTATTAATTGAAACAAGTTCCCCTATAGCCTCACCACTTCTAAGTCTAGGATAAAAATCAAACATTAGCTTCTTATAAGCTACCATATTATATTTCTTTAAGCTTCTTTCAAGCTTCTTAAAATTATTCTCATCTAAGTAGTCTAAAATAAATCTACTTTTCATAATCATCAAAACCCCCCTCAATGATTTGTGTGATAATTATAACATAAAGTAAAAGAAATGTCAATTACAATGACATTTCCAGTGTTAATTAATCAATTTATCTTTAATTTCTTTATTTAATTTTTTAATAAATTCATCAATATTTAAGCTAATAGTTTCATCATTTGATCTATGACGATAACTTATAATTTCTTCTTCTTTTTCTTTATCTCCTAAAATTAGAGTATATGGTATTTTAGACATAGCACATTCTCTCATTTTATAACTTACTTTTTCATCTCTTGAATCTACACTAACTCTAAAACCTTTTTCATTTAGCATATCTTTTATTTTATTAGCATATTCTAAATGATATTGATTATTTACAGGAATTATATTGATTTGCTTAGGGCTTAACCATAATGGAAAAGCTCCTTTAGTAACTTCAACTAAATAAGCAATAAATCTGTCTATTGATCCTAAGATTGCTCTATGAATAACAACAGGTCTTTTCTTACTTCCATCACTATCTATATAGTTTAATTCAAATCTTTCAGGTAATAAAAAATCTAATTGACAAGTAGATAGAGAAAGTTCATGTCCTACAGCTGTTTTAATTTGAACATCTAACTTAGGTCCATAAAAGGCTGCTTCTCCTTTTGCTTCTATATAGTCTATATCAATATCATCTAATACTTTTCTAATAGTACTTTCTGCTTTTTCCCACATTTCATCATCAGGAAAATATTTTTCTTTATTTTCAGGATCACGAAGTGATAATCTAAATGATAATGGTGTAATATTAAAATCTTTGTATACATCTAATATTAAATCAACAACACGATGAAATTCATCTTCTATTTGATCAGGTCTTACGAATAAGTGAGCATCATTTTGACAGAAAGTTCTAACTCTTTCAATACCGCATACTGCTCCACTTGATTCAAATCTAAAATCATGAGCTAACTCCCCTATTCTAATTGGTAAGTCTTTATATGAATGTAATTCATTTTTATATATTAGCATATGATGAGGGCAGTTCATTGGTCTTAAAACAAACTCTTCTCCATCTCTTTCCATAAGTGGAAACATATCTTCTCTATAGTGATCCCAGTGTCCACTTATTTTATATAAGTTACTAGTTGCTAGACAAGGTGTATAAACATGCTCATAACCTAAATCATATTCTTTTTTCTTTATATATTCTTCTAATTCATGAAATATAAATGCCCCATTAGGAAGCCATAAAGGTAGTCCTGAGCCAACTAATTCATGAGACATAAATATATCTAAGTCTTTACATATTTTTCTATGATCACATGATTTTGCTTCTTCTAATGCTTTTAAATGAGAATCTAAATCTCCTTGATTAGAAAAACATATTCCATATATTCTTTGAAGCATTTTATTTTTAGCATCACCTTTCCAGTATGCACCGCTTACTTTAAGTAATTTAAAATATTTAAGTTCTTTAGTAGATTCAACATGAGGTCCACGACACAAATCAATAAAATCTTCTTGTTTATATGCGCTTATTACATTATCGTTTTCATCCATTCTTTGAATTAAATCAATTTTATAAATATCATCTTTAAACATTTCAAGAGCTTCTTCTTTAGATAATTCTATTCTTTTAATCAGTTTATTACTTTTAGAAATCTTTTTCATTTCTTTTTCTATTTGAGATAAATCTTCTTCAGTTAAACTTTTATCTCCTAAGTCTATATCGTAATAAAATCCTTCTTCTATTACTGGTCCTACCCAAAATTTAGCATCTGGGTATAGTTTTTTTACAGCATGTGCTAATAAATGAGCACAGCTATGATTAAGTATATTTAATTTTTCATTATTAAGTACATCTTTCATTTTATTCCTCCATTTTATTTGTATTAATATTATTGGAATTTCTTACATATTTTTTATGTAAAACTACTCCTCTTTTCTCTAATTCTTTTTGAGCTTCTCTTCTATTTTTAGTAGCATTAAACTTGCGCGTGAGTAAACATTTAAGTTCATATATGCTCATATCACTATAGTTATAAAAACGCTCTTTTACTATAAGCTTCGGTATTTCTTCTCTATTCAAAGTTATAGACTCTTTTATCATACAATCTAAACTTGAAACTTTATATGGAATCGTATGTTTTCCATCACTAACAAGTACTACGCATCCTTCAGCAATAAGTTCTGGATGTTTTTCAATATGATCAAATGAACATCTCTCTATTTGCGGAAACAATACTTTAACATCATTGTGGGTGAGTTTTTTTAACTCTGGTCCACTTAGATTTAAGTATCTCGCTAAATATTTAGATAAAGTTATGCTCTCACAATTCATATTATCACCCTCTCATAAAACAAAAAAAGAGATAGTAAGGAGTGCTTATGCACGGTACCATCCCTTTATTTAACTTATCTTAAGTTTTATAACGAAAACTACTCGTAGGCTATTAACCTCATAAAACTGGTAGTAATTATTATATATTATATTAGTTTTCACCAAACACTAACTCTCTTAAATAATATTTATAATAATGTTGTCCAATTATTTCTTTACTTGTTTAATATTATCATAACTATAAATGTTATGCAACATCTTTCTCTAAAGTTAATTTTTTAGAGTTTCTTTTTAATATAGCTAAATTTCTTAGTTTTTCTTCTAACATATCTAATTCATAAGCATCTAATTTACTTATTGCTTTAGCTATATCATTTTTAGTTACTTCTTCTTTTACTATAACAGGTTTTGGTTCATGTATTGAAACAAAAGGTGTTGGTTCAAACTTATCATCTAATGAAGTTTCACGCGTCATATATTCAACAGGCGTTTCATACGTGTTATAAATTGATATGTCATTTTTACGAGCTGTATATTTTTCAGGTTTTTCAAAAATTATTTCAGGTTCTATATTTATTTTTGCAATACTTTGGTCTTTTTGAAAGCTTTGAGTAGATTTTAATAATTCTAATTCTTCTGATGTTATATAATTTTTATTTTTTATTTCTTCTCTTACAGCTTTATCAATTGGATTTTTGCCTTGAACTAAATTAATTGCTTTAATAGCATAATAAAATGGTATAAATCCTTTGAAAAAATTACCTATATCTTCATTAAATCTATATAAACTGTTTTTATTTTTCTCTACATATCCTTGATCTTGTAATCTTTTTTCAATTAAAGGTTTAACTGATCCAATTACAGATAATCCATATGCAGTAGAAAGTAAATGAATAATTGCATATATTAATATAACATCTTTCATGTTGTATCCCCCTTAATAATGTTATGTATTATAGCAAAAAATGTATACTTTGTCAATATTAATGCCTTGTAGAGATATTTATGCTCCCTATTCCACCATCTATTTTAATTAAATTTTCACCATTTCCATAAAGAGCTCCATCACTTATTTGG
This sequence comes from Mycoplasmatota bacterium, assembly GCA_012512795.1. Lineage (GTDB taxonomy): Bacteria > Bacillota_I > Bacilli_A > RF39 > UBA660 > CAG-1000. The sequence continues at coordinate 1,643 of JAAZDL010000142.1, read as the reverse complement.
ATGTCATTAAATGAAATAGTTCCTATACCTTTAGAAGCTATTACAGTATAATTTTCTTTATCACCTAGAAGTAACAAATTAGTTTCACCTATTCCAGAAGAAATATTATTATTTCCAGTTAACTTGCATCTAATGCTAACTTTACCAACACCAGAATCTAAATTTAAATTATTAATTTGTCCAGAAGAAATAGTTATTTTACCTGCTCCGCCTTCGATTTTTGCTTTATTTGCTATAAATAAATCTTTAATAGTTATTTTACCTGCCCCTATTTTAAGATTTAAATCTTTTGAATTTATTAAATCTATATTTATATTACCAACACCAGAATTAATGTCTACATCATCAAATATAAAATTATATGGAATGTATAGAGTGATTTTATTTGTATTTTTGCTAGTAAATAACTTTTTATTATTTTCTTTAATAGTTAATTTGTTATTATTTTCTTTAACTTTTATATATTTATTATTTGTTTCTATTAAAAATTTATCACTATTAATGATTTCTAAACTACTATATTGAATTGATATTTCTAAAGAAGATATATTATTATTTGTATTAATTACATATGATTCTACTTTTTTATCATTAGTATCATTTACTAATCCAAACATATTAGTAAATTGAAATATTGCAAAGACAGCAAAATAAACAATATTGATTATAATAGAAAAAGCAAATGCAATAGCTAAGTATTTAATTACTTTTTGAGTATTTGTCACTTTAAATCAACCCCTCCGAAAATACTAACAGCATTTATATATATTGTGTAATTTTCTTTTTTTCCATCTGTATGAGTTTTGTCAGATACTCCTCCAAATATAGGTGTAGATTTAATTTTTACATTTACATTTGAAGGAACAAATATATCTACTCCTCCAAATATTGCGCTTACATTAATTACTTGATCAGATTTTATAATAGATTTTCTTAAATCAAGTTTGACTCCTCCAAATATTGCATTTACCTCAGCACCTTTAAATTCTTCTTTATCATAAATTATATTTTGAGATGAAAATGTAGCACAGTATTCATAATCTGGATTACTTTTTTTATTAAGTTTTTTTATTTGATTACTAACTTGAGTATCTTTAAATATTAATGTAAATCCTATAATCACTAAAATAGTTGGAAGCATAAGTTTCCATATAATTTCAAAATTAATTATTTCTTGAGATGCAAGTAGTAAAGCAAGACCAATTAAAAGCCATATAATACTACCTGTTTTATTTTTATTATTAAATAAATCTATAGTACTCGGAACTATTATAAATAGTGTCCACCATCCTTCAAAAAATATATTTATATTCGTTATGCCTAGTGTATTAAGAGCAATTACAATACCTAAAATAATGAATACAATTCCCCATAAAATATTTTGTTTTCTTTTCATTTTATTTCCTCAATTACTTTCTTTTATTTTTACTTATTAGTTTTTCTTCTATAGTTAAAAATCTTATTCTTTCAACAATCCTTCTAGCTTTAATTAAATCAGCTCCTTTAGATGTTTCTGCAAGTAAGTTTTCTAGTTCATCTATTGTAAAATTCGAAGTAAAAAATGTAGTTAAATCGTTATCCATTCTATATTGTAAGATCGTTGATAGTACTTCATCTCTTGACCATGATGTATTATTTTCAGC
>JAAZDL010000141.1 GCA_012512795.1 Mycoplasmatota bacterium | reverse complement strand
CTATAACACTAGATTCAGGATTTTGTGGCATTTCAGGTTGAATTACAACATTTTGAGTTGGTGCAATTACATTATTACTTTGAACTGCAGAATTTGCACTAGTTGCTTGTTCTTGTGCTGGAATTTGTGCATTTAATGTACTACTATCTACAGTTGGAATATTATTTATATTTTCTTTATTATTTTGTTCATTCATATTATCACCTTTATTCTAATTTCTATAAAAATTATATCAAAAATTATATAAAATGTATATATTATAATTATATCTAAGCAATATAGTTGAATTTTATAGTAAAAAGTGTTATCATTTTTGAGTAATGGCCTATTGGTGAAATGGTTAACACACCGCCCTCTCAAGGCGGCATTCATGGGTTCAAATCCCATATGGGTCACCAAATTGTATTTAAAACAATTAATAAATTTAATTGTTTTTATTTTTGTTTAGAGATTTAAAAATAATTAAATATGATATAATATGATTAGTTATATTGTGTTTTGGAGGAACTATGAAAAAAAAGAATAAAAAAAAGAAAGAAGCTAATAAAATATATTTATTACTATTTGGTATTGTTTTGTTAATACTTGTTGGATATAAAGTTATTTTTGGAACAAAATATATAAATGCTAACAAAAATTACGATAAAAATAGATATTATAGACTAATGGTTAATAATAATGAAATTGGTATTGAAGTTGAAGAAATAAAGAAAATTCCTATTATACCTTCTATTTTATATATAGTATATCCGTCTAATATAATATATGGGGCTTTAGATAGTGATGAATTAACATATGAATATAAATTAGGTGGTCAAATGCTTTTTGATCTTTGGATATATGAATGTTTTGATAAAGAAGAGCAAATAGCTTGTGATAAAAAATCAGAAAATTTAATAGAAATAATAGATAACTCATATATACTATCTATAGTTAGGTCTTATAAAAATGAAAAAAATGAAGAAGTCGAAGATGTTTTATATAACGGAAATTTAATTAAAGATGTTAGTCAATATTTTCCAATTAAAGGTTTATATGCTGTTAATATAAAAAGATCTAAAGGTTTTATTAGTACTAATATTATTATAAATATAAGTATAATATAATTAATCACTGTTTATAAAAGTGATTTTTTGTTGTATAATAATATTAGGTGATTAAAATGCGTAAATTTTTTGTTATAGTTTTATGTAAAACAATTAATTTTGTTAGTAAACTATTTGGACACGAAGGAAGTGTAATTGGAGGATACTGGGCTACTAAGCTTGATAAAAAGATACTAAAGAAAATTAAACTACCAAAATATGTTATTGGTATAACTGGATCAAGTGGAAAAAGCTCATCTACAGAGCTTACATATAATATATTAACTAAGAACAATTTTAATGTTGTTTATAATAAAGAAGGAAGTAATACTATAAATGGTATAACTACTTTAGTACTTAATAATTCTTCAGTATTTGGAAAATTAAAAGCTGATGTTTTATTGATGGAATTAGATGAGCAATTTATGAAAAAGGTCTTTGAATATATTACTCCTAGTCATTTAATTATCACTAATATAACTCGTGATCAGCCACCAAGAAATGCTCATCCAGAGAAAATTTTCAATGCAATTAAAAATGCTATTCCTAATGGAACACATTTAATATTAAATGTAGATGATCCTTTTGTTAATAGATTTAAAATTAATCATAAAGGACAAAT
>JAAZDL010000140.1 GCA_012512795.1 Mycoplasmatota bacterium | reverse complement strand
TATTAGTATTGCAAGTATTGCTATAACTGCAAGTAATTCAACTAGTGTAAACGCATTTTTTTTCATGTTTATCCTTCTTTCATATATTTATTTTATTGATTAGAATCACTAGTTATTTTTAGTGTCTTTAACATTTTATAATAATCTTTATTATTCTTATCAAAGTTTTCTAGTGTAGATCTAGTTATAAAAGATATTAATGTATCATTTTCTTTTGAAATTATAAAATAATGTCTTCCTTCTAACTTATCAGTTGAATGTCCATAATTTATATATGAATAGTACATATCATCTTTTAATAAAGTAAAACCATCACTTCCACCTAATTGACTCATAGAAGTATCATAAACAGCATAACCCCATAAATTATAAAGGGAATTATATATATTTTTTCTATCTGCATCAGTATCAAACTTATTATTAAGTTCAGATAAACTAGCTTTAGCAAACAAAGCGATATACGATCCATCTTTTTTATTTATAATAGCTTCTTTCCCATTTTCTAATTCTCCAACTATCCAGTAGCTATTATAATTGATTTCAAATCCATCACCATAATAAGTATCTCCTTGCCATTTTAAAGCAAGAGAACATGTTATAAATAGCAATGAAAGAACTATAATGATAATACAAATTATTTTTACAGTTTTTTTCTTTTTACCACTACATTTACTACACAACATATATTATCCTACCCTTCATTCATATTATTTATTGAGCTTCGTTGTCATTATTAGTTTCACTATTATCTATTTCATTATTAGTTTCATTATTATCTATTTCATTATTAGGACTAGTATTTAATTTATCAATAAGAGTACTATTAAATTTAGCTTTTGATGAATTATCCGAAACTTTTACACCTTTCAAAATTTTAGAAAGATTTTCTAAAAGAGTATAATCAGCAGTATTTGATGAAGTATAAAGTTCAACTATTAATGAATTTAATGCATCCGCATCAGTAATAGCCATTAAGAAATTTTCCGAATTAAAATCTACATCAAATACTAAGTAATTACGTTTAAGAACTTTTTTTTCTTCTGCTTTATTAACTTTAGCTCCCATTGATTCTATTGAAGATACATAAAAAGATTTTTTTGAAATATATTCTGAATAAGTTTGATTTTTAGCAGCAATTGCAATAATTAACCATGTTTCTTCTTTGTTAGTAATATATAAAGAATCATTTGTAACTGAATAGACCAAATTATTAGGGATTTTATATGTATACCCATCTACATTAACACTAATAGTATTATCTTCAATTTTAATAAAATTCAAGCCTAATACAACAGCTAATGCCACTACTAAAACTACTACTAAACCAACTAGAACTGGAACAATTTTGTTTTTTTGTTCTGGAGCTGGATTATTATACATCGGTTGTTGATTATACGTTGGTTGACTAGTCATCTGTGCTTGCATTGGCTGTTGATTTAGTTGTGCTTGCATTTGTTGTTGATTTAGTTGTGCTTGCATTGGTTGTTGCGTTGGTTGTTGATTAAGTTGTTCTTGTATTGATAGTTGTGCTGGTTGTTGAACTACTTGATCTTGCACCGGTTGATGCATAACAGGTTCAGACTCCGGTGTTAAAAATTTTTGTTGAGGTTGAAGAGTATTTCCATTAACTCCAGTTGGATCACCTATAATTTGATCAACTTTTTCACCACAACTTTTACAAAACATATCCCCTATATTTAATTGATACCCACATTTTTTACAATTCATTTTAATTCCTCCTTAATTATAATTTTTATCAGTAATTGAGTAATTTAACACAGTACTGATTTTAGGCGTATCCAACTTCTTATCTATTCTATTTAATTTTACAACAAATACATAGCCATTGTCTAGTTTTTCATAAATTATTGTTTCATAAAACTTTCTTTTCGTTGTTTTTTCTCCATATACTTTTTTTTCATATTCTAAACTATAACTTTCATAACTTTTTCCATTATATTTTACAACACCATTATATACAGCTTTACTATCAGTATAATCATCTCTTATAGACTTGATTATTTCTTCACCAGCCTTAGAGTAACCATTACCAAGAAAATATGCTAAATTATACTCACATGTATCTCCATCGCTTTCATTACAGTTTAGACCAAATTTTTTTGTTTCAAATACATTAAGATAAGTGTTTTTTTCTTTCCATTCTTCAGGTGTTAGTAATTTAACTTCATAATAATCTTTGTCATAACTATAAAATTTTTTCATTTCATTTACTAAGTATCCGTTTTCAATATTTCTATAAATATAAGCAGCTATTTTTTCTTTTTTAGTTATATTTATATTTTTAATCATTTCTGATGATACACCTGATCTTCTAGATTCTATTTTTATTTCAAATACTTTCATATAATCAAGAGGATAAACAATATAAACACTTTCGCATGGTATTTTTTCATTTGAGAAGTTATCCTCATAATTGTAAGTTATTCTATATATATATGAACCTTTATATAATTCGTTTTTACTTATTTCTACTTTAACATCTAAATTATTTTTCTTAATATAATTTATTTCACTTTGTATTAATCCTGCTTTATCTAAAGTTTTCCATTCATAAATATTATAAAGTTTTATAGCTGTAGAAATTGAATATGATTTATTATCATCTCTATAAGTAAAATATCCATATTCACTATCAAAAGAAGATAAGATAAATTGACTAGGAAGTTTATAATTTACTAAATATTGGTTTTTAGATATAAAATATTCTTTAGTATTATTAACTTTAATATCTCCTGACCAACTAATATTTGTTATTGTATCTTCTTCTACCTTAGTATTAAGAATAATCTGTTCTTTTTTTACTTCAAAGCTATGTACAATACTATAAGCACTATCCAATAAAACATCATAGTAATTACTATTAGATAAATAAGTAAATACGATGATTTTATCTTCAATTTTAGTTACAATTACTAGTACTTGTTTATTTTCTTTTTCATATAGTATTTTATAAGCATTAAGATTTTTATTAGTTATTGTTGTCTTCTCTTTTTCAATTAAAGAATAAGTGTTATTTTCATTAGTTATAGAATATTCTATATCATTTATTAAAGAATCTAAACTTTCATATTTTTTACTATCTTCTAAAATTTTTATTTGAATACTAAATTCTGATAATTTGCTATGTTTTAAAGATACATTTTCAACATCACTTTTGTATAAATTCCAGTTAGTATCATATTTAAAAGTCATCGTATCATTTTCAAAAGTTTTTGTTTTTGTATTACTTTTAGCAACTAAGTAAACTAAAGTGCAAAGTAGAAGTATAACAATAACTATAGATATAATAATTATTTTTTTAAAATTGTTATCAATAAATTTTCTCATAATTTCACCATAACAACTATTAAGTAATCAAATTCACTAAAAATTATAACTTTATATTTTTTATTTTGATATATAATTTTATTTTCGCTATTTAATAGTTCCTTATATCCATCTGTTTTTAGTTGTGTTGTGAAAGGAGAAGTTATTTGGTCAAATTTAATTATATGTTTTATACTATAATCATATCTTAAACTTACTATTCCTTTACTATAACTTGCTTTTAGTATAGATAAATTTATA
>JAAZDL010000139.1 GCA_012512795.1 Mycoplasmatota bacterium | reverse complement strand
GTTTAGGTAATGGGGTAAATCCTTTTGATTTATTTCAAGAGTATGGAGCAGATGCATGTAGATGGTATTTACTTTATGTAAGTCCTGTTTGGACACCTACTAAATTTGATATAGATGGTCTTAAAGAAGTTCAATCAAAATTCTTTAATACTTTAAAGAATACTTATACTTTCTTTGAAATGTATGCTAATACTGATAAATTAGATCTTAATGATTTTGATATATCTTATGATCAATTAGAACAAATTGATAAATGGTTATTGTCTAAGTATAATAATTTAGTTAAAAATGTAACTAGTGAAATGGATAAGTATGATCTTAATAAATCAGTTCGTTTAATACAAGATTTTGTAAGTGATGATTTATCTAATTGGTATATTAGAAGAAATAGAAGAAGATTCTGGGGTAGTGAGCTTGATAATTCTAAAAAAGCTGTATATAAAACAACTTATGATGTTTTAGTTGGAGTTTCAAAACTAATAGCTCCTATAACACCATTTATAAGCGAAGAGTTATACAGAAACTTAACTGGAGAGGTAAGTGTTCATTTAGCTGATTATCCAGTTTGTAATGAGGATATGATAGATTTAAAACTTGAAGAAAAAATGGACTTAGTAATAGAATTAATATCTTATGCTCGTAATATTCGTGAAGAATCTAGAATAAAAGTTCGTCAGCCTATTAAAGAAGTTATATTTGAAGCAAAATATAAATCTGTTATTAAAGAGTTTGAAGATCTAATTAAAGATGAACTTAATGTAAAAAATGTTGTATGGGCTAAAGATATGAAAGATTACTTAATTGTTGAATATAAGCCTAATTTTAAAGAAACTGGTAAAATATTTAATAATGATTTATCTTTATTGAGTGATTATTTAAAAAATATATCTGATGAAGACATAGAACTTTTAAATAAAGGCAAATTAAAAATTAATTTAAATGATAAAGAATATAAAATTGATTATAATTACGTTTTAACTAATATTAAAGCAACTGAAGGTTATACAGCTGTTATGCTTAATTATAAAACTGTAGTAATAAATACTTTATTAACTCAAGAATTAATAAACGAAGGACTTGCTCGTGAAATAGTATCAAAAGTTCAAAATTTAAGAAAGAGTAGTGGATTTGATATAGCTGATAGAATAACTATGACTTATGAAGGACCTGATGAAATTAAAGAAGCTATTAATGAATTTAAAACTTATATTATGGATGAAGTACTTGCTGTATCAATTGAAAATGATTCTTCTTTTGAAAATATGAAAATTAATGATTATGATATTAAAGTAACTATCAAACAAATTAATAAGTAATTATATTAAGCATTAGTTTAAACTAATGCTTTTTTGATGCATAATTGCTTTTTGTTGTGTTTTTTGGTAAAATAGAGGCGTTGATTAAGGAGGAATTGGTTATATATTAAAAAATATATATTCAAGTTGCTATGTAAAAAAAAGTATATATAATTTTCAAACTATAAATACTATATATATTAGTTGTATTTATAGACATCTATTGTTTTATCATAATGAAGTTAAATAATATAAATAAAGTTTGTTTTAAAGAAAGGAAATTAATGAAAACAAAAATTATTCTTATTAAAACTGTAGAAGATTTAGAAAAAATAAGAAAAGTAGAGGAAGATAGTACAGTTGTTTTAATACTTACTGAAGATATTGACTTTGTAGATCCTATAGAATATTTTAAGGGAAACTATATTAAAACTGGTAAACCAAAATTTGATCCGATTAATGTTAATGGATTAAATGTTATTATTTATGGAAACGGACATACAATTTCAAATTTAAATGTAGATATTAATTATAATGATTGTGCTGGACTATTTTCTAAAGTAGATAATTTATACATTAGAAACACAAAGTTTTATCAATCACAAATAAAAGGAAATGATTCAGTTGGTATTATTGCTGGTGAAGTTCATGGAAAAGCTAATATAAGAAGTATAGAGATTATTGGTGGAAAAGTAGAAGGGAAACTTTGGGTAGGAGGTATGGTTGGATACTCACATGAAGTTGATGTACAAAACTCTTATGTGAATTTAGAAATAAAATCTGAAGATTTATATGGAGCAGTAGCTGGATTAGCGCTAGATAACTTCAATAGTAAAAATGTTGATGCTACTGTATTTACTCGTAATGAAGATAATGAAATTATTACTGAAAATACTAAACTATGTGGCTTATTAAGAAGAAGTAAAAAACAAAAAAAATTAATTAAATAATTTATTTTTAGAATATCAAATTGATATTCTTTTTTTATGTAAAGCGAACAAAATAAAAAAAACCTTTTAAAGCCTTATAAACATTGACTTTGTTTTTTTATATTAAAAATAAAGAAAATAAAAATAACAAATAGTGTAAAATTTCAAAATATGATACAAAAAAACATTTACTTTTTTTTATAAATAAGATAAACTTTAATTAATGTTAGATACCATAACTGACATTGAAAGGTGAGGATATTATGGAGAAAGATTTTTTTGATGATTTAATTGTAGTTAAGCGTAGTGGTCAGAGAGTAAATTTTAATGATACAAAAATTGCTTTAGCAGTTAAAAAGGGTTTTGATAGTGTATATGATGAGTATGATGAGAAAAAAGTAAATAAAGTAAAAGAAAAAGTGCTTTCATATATAAAAAAAGAATATAAAGATAGAAAAACAATTGGTGTTGAAGATATCCAAGATGCTATCGAAAAAGAGTTACAAGAATTAAAATTCGATGAAGTATATACTTCTTTTAAAGAATATAGAGAAAGAAGAGCTGCTTCAAGAGATGCTTTTGTTATAAAACAACAACATAAATTTGTAAAAGCTATTGAATCTCTTGGACTTAAAACTTCTACAGAAGAAAATTCTAAAAGAGAAAATGCTAATGTTGATGGTGATGGTCCTATGGGAACAATGCTTCACTTTGGATCTACTGTATCTCGTGAATTTGCCAAAGCTTATTTAATGGATAATAAATATGCAAGAGCTCATGATGAAGGAAGCATTCATATTCATGATTTAGATTTTTGGGCAATGGGAACAACAACGTGTACTCAAATTGACTTAGATAAACTATTTAAAAATGGATTTTCAACAGGACATGGTTTTTTAAGAACTCCAAATGATATTATGAGTTATACAGCACTTGCAGCTATAGCTGTTCAAGCAAATCAAAACGAACAACATGGAGGACAGAGTATACCTGCGTTTGATTATTATATGGCCCCTGGTGTGTTAAAAACATTTAAAAAACAATTCAAACAAACTTTAGTTGATTACTTAGATTTAGATGGTTTTTCTGAATTTATAAATACTAAAAAGATTATTGAACAAATAGATAAACTAACTAGTATAGAGTTTGATATTAATATATTTGAAGAGTTAACTTCTAAAAGTACTAAAGTAAAAGATATATTTGCAAAAGCATATGAAAAAGCAATGCAAAAGACTGATAGAATAACTTATCAAGCAATGGAAGCTATAATACACAATTTAAATACAATGCATAGTAGGGCAGGAGCTCAAGTACCTTTTAGTTCAATTAACTTTGGTACTGATACTTCTCCTGAGGGAAGACTTGTTATTAAAAATTATTTGTTAGCAACAGATGCTGGTCTTGGTCATGGGGAAACAC
>JAAZDL010000138.1 GCA_012512795.1 Mycoplasmatota bacterium | reverse complement strand
TAGATGGTATAGGTAGTATTATAGTGTTAATATTTTTTGCTTCATTATTTATTAATATATATGAAGCGAGTAATATAGGTGTTGTTTTAACTGCTTTTGCTTCTAATATAATAAGTTCTTTAACATTTACCGGGATTTGGCTTATATTAATAGTTTTGTTAATTATAACTGTTGTTAATTTGGTTTGTCCAAACTCTGTCTTAAAGTGGAGCATTCTATCAGCAACTGTTGTTCCTTTATTTATGAATGCAAGCATTAGTCCTGAATTTTCTCAAATAGTATTTAATGCATCTGATAGTATAACAAATGGTATAACTCCATTATTCTTATTCTTTGTTATATATTTAGCTTTTATGGAAAAATATAATAAAAATGATACAGTTACTTTGTTTGGTAGTGTTAAATATATGATGCCTTATTCTATTGTTATATTCTCTATATTTGTAGTTGTTATAGTTGCTTGGTATTTAATAGGTATTCCAATTGGAATAGGATCATTTCCAGGTGTAATTTATGGCTCTTAAAGCAGGTATAATAGGTTTGCCCAATGTTGGAAAAAGTACTCTTTTTAATGCTATAACAAAAAAGAATATTTTAGCTGCTAATTATCCTTTTGCAACTATTGATCCTAATGTAGGAGTGGTAACTCTTCCAGATAAAAGATTAGAAACTTTATATGATATGTATATTCCTGATAAGTTAATATCAACACAATATGAATTTATTGATATTGCTGGTTTAGTAAAAGGTGCGTCAGTAGGAGAAGGTTTAGGAAATAAGTTTCTTGCTAACATAAGAGAAGTAGATGCTATTGTAGAAGTAGTTAGATGTTTTGAAAACAAAGATATAATCCATGTTGAAGGGAATATTGACCCTGTTCGAGACATAGAGATAGTTAATTACGAATTAATATTAAGTGATTTAGAAATAGTTGAAAATAGACTTCAAAAAATAGAAAAGAAAGCTACTACTTCAAATGATAAAGAACTTTTATTTGAAGTAGAAATATTAAAAAAACTCAAAGAGAATTTAAGCTCAGGAAAAATGATTAGATTAGTAGAATATACTGATAAAGAAGAAAAAATCATTAAGAATTATAATTTAATTACAAACAAACCGTTTATATATTTAGCTAATGTTAGTGAAGATGATTTACTAGTAGGTGGTAATGAATATGTTGATAAGGTAAGAACTTTAGCTAGTGAAGAAAATTCTTCTGTAGTTATTATGTGCACTAAAATTGAAAGTGAATTATCTCAGTTAGATGAAGAGTCTAAAAAAGAATTTTTAAATGATTTAGGGATTCAAAATAGTGGACTTGATCAATTAGTACATATAACATATTATATGTTAGGACTTAAGACGTTTTTTACTGTTGGAAAAGATGAAGTGAGAGCATGGACATTTAAAGATGGTATGAAAGCTCCTGAATGCGCAGGTATAATTCATAGTGATTTTGAAAAAGGTTTTATAAAAGCAGAAATAATGAGTTATGAAGATCTAATTAACTATGGTAACGAACTTAAAGTAAAAGAGGCTGGTAAAGCAAGACTAGAAGGTAAAGAATATTTAATGAAAGATGGAGATATTTGCTACTTTAGATTTAATGTAACAAAATAAAAGAGTAATTATAATTACTCTTTTTTCATTTATTTTATTTCGATAACTTTTTTAGTATCTTTTACTTCTTCTTTTGGTAGAGAAATAGTTAATACACCGTTATTAAATTCAGCTTGTATTTCTTCTTCATTAACATTTCCCACTGTGAATTGTCTTTTAAAAGTTCCACAAGTTCTTTCTCTACGATAGTAATTCTTGTCTTTTTCCTCTACTTCTTCTTCTTTAGAAGCTTCGATTGTAAGAATACCATCGTCAATGTTCACTTTTATGTCTTCTTTTTTGAATCCTGGAGCATCCATTTCAATATGAATAGTTCCATCTTTTTCATAGACATCACATTTAATTTCGTTTTTTCCTGTTCTTACAATAGGTGCGAAATCATCAAAGAAATCTTCGAAATAAAATTTTCCTGGTAATAAACTCATTGTTTACTCATCTCCTTACAACTATAATTATACTCATATTTTAGCACTTGTCAATAGGGAGTGCTAAAATAATTTGTTTTTTTTAAAAGAAGATGAATATACTTCTTTTTTAAATGTGAAATATGTGGTAAAATACAATTATGAAAAGAATATTTATAATATTGTTAAGTTTTATGATGTTTACTAACGTTATAAATGCAGAGAAAAAAGAAGTGAATTTTTTAGATTGTGTTGATGGAGATACTATTAAAGTTGAAGTTGATGGAGAAAAAATGACTCTTAGGTTTCTAGCTATTGATACTCCTGAGACAGTTCATCCGACTAAAGGTGTAGAACCTTTCGGGGAAGAAGCTAGTGATTATACTTGTGAAAAAGTTAAAAATGCTAAAAACTTATCTATAGAGTATGATCCTAATAGTGACATAAAGGATAAATACGATAGACTTTTAGCTTGGGTATTTGTTGATGATTCTTTACTTCAAAAAGAGTTAGTATCACTAGGCTATGCTAAAGTAGCTTATATTTATGGAGAATACATGTATACTGATGAACTTCTTGAAGAAGAAAAAAAAGCAGCTGACTCTAAGTTAGGAATATGGTCTTTAGAAGAATATCCAAATGATGAAATAATTGATGAAGTAAAAACTCCTTCATGGATAGACAAAACTATTGATAAATTAATTGATTATATGGACAAATCGATTAAAAGTTGGATTAAGAGTGTAAAAAAGCTATTAAAAAAAGAAATTAATAAGATGTTAGATTGACAAAAAAACAGTAATAGAATATTATATAAAGCAAATAATTATATTAGGTGAGTTTTATGAAAAAAGAGTTGAAATTTTTAGAAGAACTAGAAACAAAATTAGAAAAATTTAATAAAAAGCAAAAAGATGAAATAATATTAAAATACAAAGATATTATAAAATCACAAAGAAAAGAAAAGAAAAAAATTGCTGATATTATTAAATCTTTTGGTAGTGTTGATGAAATAGTTGAAAAAGAGTCGTTACTTTTAAAAAAATCTTGTTTTTTATATAAAACTAAATATAAGATTATTGACTTTATAAAAAAACTTTATAATAAAATTAAAAATATTGAATTTAAAAAAAGTATTAAGAGTAAGATTAAAAAGAAAAAAACAAAAACAAAAACTAAAAATAAAGTTAAAAATCATAAAATAATAGATATAATATTAAATTATTATAAGAAAATAAAATTATCTATTACTAATAAACTTAAAACTTTTAGAAAAAAAGATTCATTAAAAAATAATATTGAAGAAACTGTTAATGATGTTAAATCAGAACTTAGTGACGTTTTAGATATATATAGTAATAAAAATATATTTGAAAGTAAAAAAACAAGAATAATAAGAATTATATATCAAACTTTTGGAACTATACTATTAACTATTTTAATATTTATATGGTTATGGGCTAATACTATATTTATTGCTAGTTTATTTACTTTTTTGGACGGTGTTAAAATATATGGCATTAATTTAGTTTTATTAGGTATTACATTAATTACTTTATGGCTTGTTATTATTGTAAATAAATTAATATTTAAAAAACGAATAAGTAATAAATGGAGTTTGATAACATTACTTTCTTTTGTATTTATAATTTCTGTTGGTATAGCTCTTGCATATAGACAGTATACTCAAATTGAATTTGTTAGTGATGTAAGTGAAAAGTATAGTATGACAAGAAATTATCAATCTTATTATTTATATGATTCAAAACCAACAAGAATATCATTTAATAGCTTATATAAAACAAACTATGTTATTAACTATGATAATAAGCTTATTAATAAATATAGTGTTGAAGTAAAATATTATGAATGTTATTATAATTTCTATTCAACTAGAAATGCTAATAACTTATACATATCTCTTAAATTAGATTATAAAAATAAAATAAGTGTTTATATTGACGATCTTAAAGATAATAAAATATATGATTCAGATGAATTAGCCAGATATACTGTAGTGATAACTATGAATGAAAAAGATAAAGATAGAATAATTATAGAGTAAATATTCTATTTTTATGTAATAAAAAAACTCAAATCTATGTTTGAATTATTATCAATAATGGCGCCTAATGTAGGACTCGAACCTACGACCTACCGGTTAACAGCCGGGTGCTCTACCAACTGAGCTAATTAGGCACTTGCATTAACTATTATAATTTAACTAAATTCTTTTGTCAACAAAAAGATAGACTTTTAACATGAAAGTTGGTAAAATAAATTTAAGTTAAAGAGGGATTTATATGAATGAAAAACTAGAAATTTTAGATCTTGATCTTAAAGTAACTCAGAATGTTGAAAAAACTAATAAAGTTAGTATATTAGAAACATACGGAGAGAATTTAAGTAAAAAAGAATATGTAACAAATCCTGCGATAGGAAGAGAAAGCGAAATAGAGCAAAGTATAATAATATTACTAACTCCTGAAAAAAGTGCTCTTCTTGTTGGTAAAGCTGGTGTTGGTAAAACAGCTATAGTTGAAGGCATTGGTTATAGAATGAAAACAGGTAATATCCCTGAGGCATTAAAACCTTATGAATTAATTAAAGTTAATATTTCAAGTTTATTAGGCGAATCAGTTAGTGAAGGCCAAAGTGAAAATAGATTACAATTATTAGTAGATGAATTAAAAACTAAAAAGAATATCTTATTATTTATTGATGAAGTTCACTTATTAGTTAATAGAAATACAACTAACATGAGTATAGACTTTGCTAATATGTTAAAACCAGGTCTAGATCGTGGTGATATTAAAATGATAGGTGCAACAACATATGAAGAATATGAAGCATACATTTTAAGAGACAGAGCTTTCTTAAGAAGATTTATTAAAGTTGATATAGATGAACCAAGTGAAGAAGAATGTATTAAAATACTTTTAGGAACTTATCCTAAATATGAAAAAAGAACTGGCGTTAAACTACTTTATACAGATTTTATTAAAGAAAAGATATTTAGATTCATCGTAGAAATGACAGATGAGTATAAAAGAATATATGAAATAGGAAATAGGTATCCAGATATAGCGCTTACTTTAGTCATGAGTGCATTTTCTATGGCATTATATGAAAATAGTCCTAAAGTTACTATAAAACATTTTTATAGAGCTATATGTAGAACTAAAAGTGTATATGAAGATGCTAAAATAAAAGAGATAGCTAAATTTAAAGTTTTATTTGATGATTTATTAACTGAAGAACAAGTTGATTTAAATGATATATAAAATTTACTTTATGTAAATTTTTTATTTTGTGTATAATTTATTTATTAAATAAATATAGTTTTTAAAATTATGTTTTATGTATAGTAAATTATCGTTTTCAATATATATACTTTCTAACAATTAAATTATTACGATTTGATTATATTTTTATTATGAATATAATCTTTTTTATTGGAGGAAAAATATGAAAAATATAGTAAAGGTAAGAAATGTTTCTAAAAGTATTGGAAATAAGAAAATATTAGATAATATTAGTTTTGATATAGAAGAAAATACTATTATGGGACTTGTTGGAGTAAATGGTTCAGGGAAAAGTACATTATTAAAAATAATGACTGGTCTTTATAAAGCTGACACTGGGTATATAGAGTATGATAATATAAATCTTAAAGATAATTTTGAAGAAGCTATGAGTAAAGTAGGATGTTTAATTGAAGGAACTGATATGTATTCATATTTAAGTGGTAAAACAAATTTAGAAATATTTAAATCTATGTTTAAAGATGTTGATATTAAAACAGTTGAAAATATTGTTAAGATAGTAGACATTGAAAAAAGTTTAGGGAAGAAGTTTAAAACATATTCTTTAGGTACTAAAGAAAGAATTGGTATTGTAAGTGCACTTATAAATAATCCAAAGATTCTCATACTTGATGAACCTACAAATGGTTTAGATCCATATGCTATTAAAGAATTAAGAGAGTTACTTTTAAGTCTAAAAAATACAACTATTTTTATATCTTCTCATTTATTATCTGAAATAGAAGTTCTTTGTGATAACGTATTATTTATAAATAATGGAAAAATAATCAAGATGCAAAAAGTTAATAAGAATATTGATAAAAAATACATAGAATTTGAAGTTGATAATTATTCAAAAGCTAAATTATTATTAAATGATTATTGTATTAATGATGGTCTTAGAGTATATGAAACTGATAGTAAAATAAGTGATATTAATAGAGAATTAGTTATGAATGATATATCAGTATATAGAATAGTTGAAAGTAGTAGTAATATCGAAAGTAGTTTTTTTGAAATGATTGAAGGCAAAGATGATTAAGTTAATAATTAATGAATTTTTAAAGCTTAGAATTATTAAAATAGTGTATATATTATTTTTATTATTTATAACTATCTTTATAATTGTTTATATAAATAGAGATAGTAAAGATATATTTTATACTTCTATACATTTAATACCGTTTTTAGGGCTCTTTTTAGCGATTCTTTTTGGTGGTATAATATCTAATGAATATAATGCAGGAACTATGAGAATATACTTAACTAAGCCTGTTAAAAGATATAAAGTATACTTATCTAAATTAATAATGATGTTTATGACAACAATTATTATATTATTAAGTATTATTATATTTTATTTTATAATATTTTTATTACTTAAGATAAATATATTAAAGATTAATCATATAGACAAATTACTTTTATGTTCAATCCCTTTATTTTTTATATCAGTTTTAATTTTATCAATATCAACTATAACAAAAAGCACTTCTATGTCTGTTGGTATCTCATTATTTTTATTACTTTTTTCTAATATTATATCTCAAATATTTTTTGGTATTAAACTAACATTTATAGAATATACATTTTTACCATATTTAGATTTTACAATATTTGAATATATTCAAGATATTAAAAGTATGAATATTGAATTAGGTATTAATCTTTCAATTAATAAAGGAATAGTAATATTAATAGTTTACTCTATTTTGATTTTTGTTATTTCTTGTTATAAATTTATTAATACTGATATTAATAATTAGTTATTTTACTATATATGTGTAAATGTATTAATTATATTATTTTATACATAAATTCCATAATTTAAGTGTAAAAATAACTATATTATTGTTACATTTGAATTAAATATAATTAGTGAACTTAAATATAAAAATTAAAATAATTAAAAAAGAAACAAAATTGATAAAAACGCTTGTATTAAATTTTCTATTAATGATACAATGGTTGTGGTGATATAAATGCAATATAAAATTACATCGTATTCAGAAGATGAAACAATTGAATTAGCTCAAAATATAGAGTCAGAGAAATTCCCTAATATGGTTATATGTTTAGAAGGAGATTTAGGAAGTGGCAAGACAATGTTTGCTAAAGCTTTTGCAGCAGCTCTTGGAATAACTGATAATATTACTTCTCCAACTTTTACTATTATAAAAGAATATGAAGGAGCAGAAATGAAACTTTTTCATATGGATGTTTATAGATTAAGCGATATTAAACAAGATATTGGAATAACTGAATATTTTAATAAAAAAGGTGTATGTATAATAGAGTGGGCAGATTTAATTGAAGATATCCTACCTAAAAATAGACTAGATATTAGAATTAAAATAAAAGATGAGTATACTCGTCAATTTATTATAAAGCCTCATGGATCTAAATATGAAGATTTATGTGAAAGAGTTTTATAACTCTTTTTTATTGTTTAAAAATATAGTATACTATTATTAGAATAAAAAGGAGGCGTTATGAAAGTTTTAAGTGAAACTGAAGCAAAAAGAATAGATGCATATTTTAGAGCTGCTAATTATATGTCTGTTGCTCAATTATATTTAAAAGATAATCCGTTATTAAAAGAAAAATTAACTATTGATCATATAAAGCCAAATGTAGTAGGGCATTGGGGGACTGCTCCTGGGCAAAACTTTATATATGTTCATCTAAATAGAATAATTAAAAAGAATAAATTAAATATGATTTATGTATCAGGTCCTGGACATGGTGGTCAAGCTATGGTAGCAAATACATATTTAGAAGGAAGTTATAGTGAAATATATCCTGAGATAACACAAGATGAAGAAGGACTAAAAAAATTATTTAAACAATTTAGTTTTCCAGGAGGAGTGTCTTCACATGTTGCACCTGAAACTCCTGGGAGTATAAATGAAGGTGGAGAGCTTGGATATTGCTTATCTCATGCTTTTGGTGCTGTTTTAGATAACCCAAGTTTAATAGCTGCATGTGTTGTAGGAGATGGGGAAGCTGAGACAGGCCCTTTAGCTGCTTCATGGCATTTAAATAAAATAATCAATCCACTAACTGATGGAATAGTTTTACCTATATTACACTTAAATGGTTATAAAATAGCAAATCCAACTGTTTTAGCAAGAATACCTGAAGAAGAATTAATAAAATATTTTGAAGGTTGTGGATGGAGACCTTATATAGTAGAAGCAAATACAACAGCTAATATGCATGAAAAAATGGCTAAAGTATTAGATAAGTGTATTGATGAAATTAAGATAATAAAAGAAAAAACAAGATTAAATAAAAGAGCAACTTATCCAATGATTATATTAAAAACACCTAAAGGATGGACAGGTCCTAAAACTGTAGATGGTAAAATGAATGAAAATTCTTTTAGAGCGCATCAAGTTCCATTAACTATTAACCCTCAAAATCCTAAAAATATTGAATATTTAGAAGCATGGTTAAAAAGTTATAAACCTGAAGAATTATTTGATGAAAAAGGAACATTAAAAAAAGAACTTAAAGCGCTTTGCCCTGGGCCTGAGAGAAATATGGGTATGAATCCAGTTACTAATGGAGGATTACTACTTGAAGATTTAAGAATACCTGATTTTAGAGATTATGCAGTTGAAGTACATAAACCAGGATCTGTTATGAAACAAGATATGTTAGAACTTGGATATTTTATAAGAGATATTTTAAAATTTAATGAAGACAAAAAAAATTATAGAATTTTTGGTCCTGATGAAGCACTATCAAATAGACTTAATCATGTTTTTGAAACGACTTCTAGACAGTGGAATGGTATAAAGTATGATACTGATGAATATTTAAGTACATATGGAAGAGTTATTGATTCAGTACTTTCAGAACATTTATGCCAAGGTATGTTAGAAGGCTACTTATTAAGTGGTAGACATGGTTTTCTTCATAGCTATGAAGCTTTTATTAGAATAGTAGATTCTATGACTTCCCAACATGCTAAATGGTTAAAAGTAACTAAAGAACTTCCTTGGAGAAGAGAAATATCATCTTTAAACTATATTTTATCTTCTTATGTTTGGCAACAAGATCATAATGGCTTTACTCATCAAGATCCTGGGTTTTTAAATCATATAGTTACTAAAAAAGCAGACATAGTACGTATATATTTACCACCTGATGCTAATAGTTTAATATGTTGTTTTGATCATGTTATTAGAACTAAAAACTATATTAATGTTATAGTAGCATCTAAACATTTAAGACCTCAGTGGCTTACTATGAAAGAGGCTATAGCTCACTGCACAAAAGGTTTAGGAATATGGAAGTTTGCAAGTAATGATGAAGGAAAAGAACCAGATATAGTTATGGCATGTGCTGGAGAAACTCCTACAATAGAAATTTTAGCAGCTACTAAAATATTAAGAGAAGCTTTTCCTAAGTTATCTATTAGAGTGGTTAACGTTGTTGACATAATGAAATTAGAATCTCCTGATAATCATCCTCATGGACTTGATAATGATGAGTATGATAGCATATTTACTAAAAAGAAACCTATAATATTTGCATTTCATGGATACCCAAACTTAATACATCAACTTTCTTATAAAAGAAATAACAAGAATTTGCATGTTCATGGATATATAGAAGAAGGAACTATAACTACAACATTTGATATGAAAGTTCAAAATAAATTAGATAGATATAATTTAGTTATAGATGCTCTTAAATATTTACCATCACTTGGAGATAAGCGAAGTGATTTAAATGAGTGGTGCAAAAACAAACTAGTTGAACATAAAGAATATATAACTGAGCATGGAGAGGATATGCCAGAGATAAAAAACTGGAAATGGTAATTAAAAGAGCATTTAAACGCTCTTTTTTATTGTAAGGCTTATAAAATAAGGTAAAAAGTGGTATAATGTATATACAGATGCATATTATATAAACTTTAATATAATAATAAACAGTAATTGTGAGGTGAGGAAATGTTTAAAATTAATGATTATATTGTTTACAAAAGAAATGTATGTAAGATAAAAGAAATAAAAAAAGATGAAGAAACAAATAAAAAATATTACGTACTACTTCCTATGGAAGATGAATCTTTAACAATAAATGTGCCTATATCTAACGAACATGGTTTTATAAGAAATATTATATCAAAAACAGAAGTAGAGAAAATAATAAAATCTATACCAAATATAGAAATGTTAACAAGTGCTAATGATAAAATTATGGAACAAAATTATAAGACTCATTTTTCAGATGGGAGTCATGAAGCTTTAATAAAAATAATTAAAACGACTTTTGCTAGAAACAAAGAAAGACTTGCTAATAACAAAAAAACTGCTGAAAAAGATACTACTTATTTTAAAAAAGCAGAAAGACTTTTATATAATGAATTTTCTATAGCTCTAGATATGACTTATGATGAAACTAAAAAATATGTAAGAGATAAAGTAGATGCACTTTTAGAAAAGTAAATAAAAGAGACTTATTATAAAGTCTCTTTTTTGTTATTTGATATAAATTTAAGTACTTCTTCAGAATCATCAAGATGTGTCTTTTTATGTCCTATAATTTGATAGTTTTCATGCCCTTTTCCAAGTATTAATAATATATCCTTTTTATTCATTATTTCCATAGCTTTTTCTATAGCTTTAGCTCTATCATATACAATATCATAATTGTTTTTTTCAACACCTTTTAAAATATCAGACATAATTTTTTCAGGATCTTCAGTCCTAGGGTTATCATTAGTAAATATAACATAATCGCTAAGTTCAGTTGCAATTTTACCCATTACAGGTCTTTTTGAACTATCTCTATCGCCACCACAACCTAATAAAGTTATAATTTTATTTTCTTTTAGTTCTATATATGCTTTTATAACTTTTTCAACAGCATCAGGAGTATGAGCATAGTCAATAACTATATACTTTTCATCAAATTCATATAATTCACATCTTCCTTTAGGTGGTTTTATATCATTTGTATATTTTATTATTTTGTCAATGCTAACTCCCATTTGATTAACTATAGAAAGCATAGTTAAATAATTATAAATATTAAATTTACTAGTAAGTGGCATAATCACATCATAAGTTTTATTATCATAACTAAATTTTAATCTTGTTTCATGTTGCTTAATATCATAATTAATGATTTTGTAATCAGCATTTGTTCCGATTGACTTAACATTTTTAAATCTTTTAGCAAAGTCTTTACTATATTTATCATCATTATTAACTATCAAAGTTCCATCTCTTTTTAATAAATCAATTATTTTTAACTTAGCATCTAAATAACCTTTCATGTTTTTATGAAATTCTAAATGATCTTGAGTTAAATTAGTAAATGCAGCTATTGAAATATTTATTCCGTTTAGTCTATTAAAAGCAAGACCGTGTGAACTAACTTCCATTACTATAGTGTCACAACCTTTACTTTTAGCATAAAATAAAAGTTTATATAATTCTAAAATATCAGGTGTAGTATTATTTAATACTATTACATCATCTTGATAATAGAAACCTATTGTTCCAATATAAGCAACTTTTTTATTAAGTTTTTGTAACATTTGATATATTAAAAAACATGAAGTGGTTTTTCCATTAGTACCAGTAACTCCGATTATAAACAAATCTTTAAGTTCTTTACTATATTCATTTTTTAATGCATTACTTAAATATTCTTTAGTATCACTTACTATTTCATAAGGTATATCAAAATCTATTTCATGTTCACATATTATTTTAGTAGCACCTTTTTTAATAGCTTCACCAATATAATTGTGTCCATCTACTGTCTCTCCTTTAATAGCTACGAAAGTTTGACCATTTAAAACTTCTCTTGAATCTGATTCATATATTATCATTTTATCACCATAATAAGTATACAATAATAGTAATGTAAATGTCAAAATAACGATAAAATATATTAAAATAATATTTAGTATGTTATACTTAACTTAGTAAGGAAGTGATATTATGCCAAAAGACAATATGTCTAAAAGAGCATCAAAATCAATTAACGAAAAGGAATATTATGTTTATAATCCTGAAAGAGGTACTACTCGCAGATTTAATCATGAAAAACATATAGAAAAAGCTAAAAAAGTTCTTTTAGCAGCAGTACTAGGAACAGCTGTTTTAACAACATCTTTAACTGCTTTAGTAACAACATATTTTAGTGAAGAAATATCTGATTTTAAAAATCAAAAACAATTTGATCATTATATTCAACAAGCATATAATGTAGATAACGAAGTTAGAGAATTAGTTGATGAACAAGGATATTGTTATAGAGCATATGGTGGAGATATGCTACACTGGATATGTGATAAAATACTTATTGAAAAAAGATGTGATGATGAAAACTGTCAAACATGTAATAAAAACGAAAGATTAAAACATGAGATAGTTGAAGAATTATCAAATGATCCAGAGTTTTCTGAAATTGCAGAAGCAAGAGAATTCTATGATGGAAGAGGTAAATAATGGAAAAAGAATATGAAACAATAAAATTAAATAATACTACATTTTTAATAGTAGATGAGTTAATTGAAGATAATCAAAAATATTTATACTTAATTTCTGAAGATGAAAATGAATTACAAATTGTAAAAGAAACAGTAACTGAAAAAGGTACTTTAGTTGAGACGGTTAAAGATGCTAATGAATTAGAAAAAATATCTTATTTATTTGCTAAAAGAATAATGTCTGAATAAAGTAAAATTATAATAGAAGGAGGATTTATATGGAACTAAAAGGTAGTAAAACCGAAAAGAATTTATTAACTGCTTTTGCTGGAGAAAGTGAAGCACGTAATAAATATAATTATTATGCTAGTAAAGCAAAAAAAGAAGGTTATGAACAAATAGCTGCATTCTTTGAAGAGACAGCTAATAATGAAAAGGAACATGCTAAGTTATGGTTTAAAGAACTTCATGGTGGTGAAGTCCCTAGCACTGTTGATAACTTGTTAGATGCAGCTAATGGGGAAAATTATGAATGGACAGATATGTATGCAGAATTTGCTAAAGTTGCAGAAGAAGAAGGATTTAAAAAATTAGCTAATCAATTTAGAGGAGTAGCTGAAATAGAAAAAAGACATGAAGAAAGATATAGAGACTTACTAAAAAATATAGAAAATGAAGAAGTATTTAAAAAAGATGATAAAAAAATATGGATTTGTCGTAATTGTGGGCATGTCCATATAGGTAATAGTGCTCCAAAAATGTGTCCAGTATGTGATCATCCTCAAAGTTATTTTGAAATACTTGAAAAAAATTATTAAAAAAATAGTTTATTTAAAACTATTTTTTATTTACGATACTTTTTAACATATTCATTATAAGATTTTTCATCACTAAATACTCTAGCATAATCATTAGCACCTTGTAATATAATATATTCCGATAAGTTCTGCGAAGAAATCACTTCTTTAGGAATAAGTAATCTTCTTTGAGCATCAACAATACTAGAAGTAATAAACTTAGTATATATTTCTTCTAATTGAGATTCTATTAATTGTATTATTTCTTTATTCTTACTAGTTAATGATTCTTTTTTTAAACCGTTTATCTTACTTTTTAATTTATTATAATTATAAAGACCTAAAAACATATCATTTTCTTTAGTGATACATATTTCATCATCTTTTTCTGCGTAAGTAAATTTAGGTAAGAAAAGTCTACCTTTAGAGTCAAATTTACATACTTTATATCCTAATATAATATCATCAGCAAACATAACATACACCCCTTTAAACGGGCATATTATAGCATATTTTAAGTATAAAGTAAATGTAGTGTTTATATATTGTGTTTGGTATTAAAAAGTGGTAAGATTTAAATAGAGATAGAAGATATAAAAAAAAATATTTGCAGTGTTATTAGTTACTGGTATTCTATCCTTTGCAAGTACTAGCGCTTCTGCAGTGATAGGTTATGTTGGAATACAATTATCAGTATATAACGGGTATGTGAATTTTTGTACCGAATATAAACTTGATAGAACAGTAGGGCAGAGTTATTATAGTTCGGGAAATATAAATAGTTGTACTGGAAATGAAAATGAAATTATGGTAAAAATTTCTTGTGTTGGTCAATCAATTGAAACTAAGACGTTATCTAAAGGAAATACAAAAAATTGGACTACTGAAGCTGCTAAAATATGTACAAGATATAATTTGCAAGTGAAAAATAATGTGCTGTCTCCTTGTACATCAACTCATTCTGGAGTTTGGACACATAATTAATTTTATATTTAAAATATAATTTTAAATATTATTAGGTTTCGTAGCGAGGTATAATGAAAAAAAAGTTAATGGTATATTATATAATAATAGGTTTAGTTTGCATAGTAAGTGTTAATTTATATTTTTCTTTTCTTTCAACGTCCGTGTTTATTGATTATGAAGAGGAAATAACTCAATGCACTGAATATTTAAATTTTTCAGATGCAGAAAGAGAAAAATATGATAAGACATATCATGGTTCACCTTCTATAGAAGAGTGCGAATATGTTATAAGTGGAGAAGGAAAACCGGCGAGTTTTTTTCTATTGTACGAGAGAGTAATGACGGAAGGCTTGTTAATGTGGATTTTCCCTTTTTTTGCACCTCTTCTTTTTTTGTTTCCCCTTGTCTATACAATAACTTCTGAATTAAACAGTAATTATATTAAATATTATTTACTTCGAAAGAAATATAAACAGTATATTTTTGATTTGTTTAAAAAATCATATAAGTATATAGTTATTGTATTATTAATACTAGCTTATGTTATTATTGCATCACTAATAAAATCAAATTTTAATATGGATCCTACTTTAGATGTTCTTGTTAATTCTCTAGGTCGAGAAACTTTAATGTTTTATAATGATTATAAACCTTATGTTATATATTTTGTTGTAATTATATTGAATTTACTTACTTATGTAAATATTACTTTAATAGTTTTAAGATATAATCATAAGAATTTCTTAATATCAATGATAGAAAGTTTTTTGGCTATTTACTTATGGTGGGTTTTCACTTTTGTAATAGTTGGTGTTCAGTTAGATAAATACATGGGTATAATGTCAGAACAAGTTAACTTATTAGAGATGTATACATGGCATAGTATTACTGATCCTAATATTTACTTAATAACTAATATTATATATTTTGTTATTTCGTTAGGAATAGCTTTATATGCTTATAGAGACAAAGAAAAGTTTATAATGAAAGGTGAGTGATATATATGAAAATAGAAGTTAAGAATGTAAATAAATCTTTTAAAAAACAAAAAGTAATAGATGATGTAACTGTAACTTTTGAATCAGGTAAAATTTATGGGATAGTTGGAAAAAACGGAAGTGGTAAAAGTGTATTTTTAAAAATGATATGTTCATTTTATATTCCAGATAGTGGGACTATAGAGCAAGATGGGTATAATTATATTAAAAATAATGACTTTCCTAAAAATACTAGAGCTTTTATCGAAACACCATATTTTATTAGTGATTTAACTGGATTTGAAAATTTAAAGATACTTGCAAAAGTACAAAATAAAATTACTGATGAAGATATATTAAAATCTATGGAAGATGTAAATATTATTCAAGAAAAAAACAGACCTTATTGGCAGTATTCTTATGGTATGAAACAAAAACTTGGTATAGCTCAAGTTCTAATGGAAAATCCAGATTTTATCATCTTAGATGAACCGTTTAATGGTATAGAAGAAGCATCAGTTAAAAAAATAAAAGAATTGATTAAAGGATTAAAAAATAAAGATAGAATAATTATAATAACTAGTCATATAAAGGAAGATATAACTGAATTAGCTGATGAAGTATATGAATTTGAAGCTGGAGTATTATTAAAAAAATGAAAAATGATTCTTTTACATTTTATAAAAAGAAATTTCGTAAATACATAATATTAATTATAGTTACTTGTATTTTTGCTATTCATGAAATACCAGCAGATCTTACTTTTTTTGAGTCTTTTTCATATATATTTTTTGGTTTAATCTTTCCAATACTTTCATATTTGATATATGCAGCTTACACATTTGATTTAATGCAATATTATGACAAAAATCAAATGTATTTTTTAAGATATAATAATAAGAAAGAATATATCGAAAAATTATTAAAGTTTTGTTTTAGAAATTTAATATTATTTTTTTGTACATTCACGTTTATATTATTTTTATTTACTTTTTCGTACTTTTTATTGCATGGTTATCCTATTTTGACTAATGCTAAGGAAATTATTTATTTTTTACTAACATTATATGATATATTTAAAGTTTTTGTTATGACTTTATTAATATTATATATAGGTATTCTACTATCTAAGAGTTTTGGCAAAAAAGTAGGAGTTATATTTTTGCTTTTAATTGAGTTAGTTAAGTATGGATGGTCTTATACAACAGCGATTGTTGATTCATTTAGTAAAATTCATTTATTTTATGGGTATTACTTTCTTAGAATAAATTATAATACAATATTTCTAGATATTTTTGCTTTTACATTACAAGTTATTATATTATTATCAATAGTTGAGTTAACTAAATATCTAATTTTAAAATATAAGAAAATATATATAGAGGATTAAATGAAATATAATTTATTATTGTTTAAAAATTTATTTTTTAAAAAAATATTAAAGTTTTATATACTTTGGTTTATATTAATATTAGTATATTTAACTATTGATTTTAAAGCGGCAGATTGTCATCTTTTAGTTTTAGGTTTAAATAAAATAGTGTTTTATGATCAAATAAGAGACTTAATAAAAGTCATTGGAATTGTTACGGTCATTTATTCAACCATAAGTTTTTATTTTTATGATTTTTATAGAAATGCTGAATTTATGCTACTAAGAGAAAAAAGTAATAAATATTTATTTAAAAAAATCCTTGCTATACTTATATATAATATTTTAATTAAAGCCTTATTATTAGTGGTAATATGTATAATCTTTAAACAAGCATTAAGTTTAAATTATATTATATTAGGTATTATTAATATAACGCTTATTACACTAATGACTATATCTTTAGTTAATTTTTATGCACGCCAAAACTATATTATTACTATTTTAATAATTATTATGTTTGGCTATAATTTGTTTTTTCAAATAAGTAGTATTATATTTGGAATAGCAATAATTATACTATTACTTTTGTTAAATTATTTCTATTATAGTACACAGAAAGTTTATAATAAATTTATAAGATAATTAACTTATACTTATAATATGATATAATATTGTATATATAAAACTAATTATAATATGGAGGATATTATGGATTTTGATAAAAAAATAGATAGTTTGATAAATCAATTAAAAAATATTTTTACATATAATAACGGAAAACTTTTATATAGTAGTCAAATGCAATTAAAAGCAGATTTATTATTGAAAGAAATTGCTACAATATCAAAGACATTTGATACTGGTATTAAAAATGAAGAAAAAAATATAGAAGAGTTTCTTACAATTACAGACAAAATAACTAACAAAAGAGTTCAGTTAATTAGT
Organism: Mycoplasmatota bacterium; assembly: GCA_012512795.1. GTDB lineage: Bacteria > Bacillota_I > Bacilli_A > RF39 > UBA660 > CAG-1000. The sequence goes on along the minus strand of JAAZDL010000138.1, from coordinate 9,412 downwards.
ATAGATTCTATGGCTGATAGAGTTAAAAATGTTTTAGAGAAACAAAATGTTTTTTCATGTTTGAAATCTTTAGCATTATCAAATAAATGTGCTCATATATTTGATGGAGATATAAGAAGTATAAAATCTAAAATTGAAAAGTATTATAGTTTTGTATATTTGTCTGAATTTGATGAAAGATCGTTTACTTTTTTTGAAGATGTAGAAAATGTTTTGCCTCCTTTAAAAGGTAATGTTTATAACTTAGAAAAAACTAATGATTATCAATTTGATAAAATATTAAATATTTTATTTAAAAATGAAAGTGTAAATAAAAATACTAAAATAAGTATATTAATGTCTTTGAATGTTAATTTTAATAAAAAGAATGAAGAAGAAATAAATAAGAAATTTGAAAAAATATTAGAAGATAGAGAAATGATAGTTTATTCATATCTTAAAGACCGATATACCAAAGGTAAACATCTTGCTTCATTACAAAGTAAAATGTTCTCAATTAAAAGTAATTACACAACTATGATAGGGCAATTATTAACACAAGATGAAAAGTTTTCTGTTGTAAATTATGAATTAGTTAAAACACCTGGTGCTGTACAAGGGTTTGAGTATATGTTAATAATAGATGATAAAGAATTATCTTACTATATTGAAGTACATATGCATAATTTTATAGCTACTAGTTTAGTTAAAAGATATGGGTTAAATATTAAAACTGAAAGAGAAACACAAAAACTAGGTTCATCAGCTGTATATATAAGAGATGAAAAAGAAATTCAAAGTCTTTTAAAAGCTATTAATAGTGAAGGTTTAAATTTTGACGGAATTAAAAGAGCAAAAATTATAACAAGAGGATATGAATCTGAAGACAATGTAGATGCAAATAAAGAAAGTCTAAATGAAGCATCTGATTATTTATTTATAACAGATGAAATTAGTGAAGTAGTTCCTTTAATAGAAACTTTTATGATTTTAAATGACATAAGAACTGATGATGTTAATTTTAATAGAGAGTTTCAATTAAACGAAAATTACCCTTCTAATTTAACTAAAAAAATAGTTCTTAAAAATTATCTTAGTATGTATAATGAATTTCAAAATAGTACCAAAATTGACTTTATAAACTACTCTTTAAATATACTTAAAATAGGTGATGCTTTTGATAAGATAATTCTTAATAATATAATTTATGATGAATACGATATTGATTTGATTGGTAAACTATTAATCAATAAAAATGTTTTAAAAGAAAATTTTATCAAAGATAACAAAATTATAATAAATGATATATTAAATAATGAAACTGATAATATAAACTTATTATATAGACAAAGAGAAACTATTAACTTTATAATGAATGACTATGTGACTAACTATTTAGATGATGAAGTAAATAAGGAGAAAAATAAAGATGGACGTACAAAATAAAGAAGAAAAAATATATGCTCAACTTCTTGAATTGCAAAATGGAGATAATAAAGATAAATCTTTTGCTTTTGAATGTATTGGTTATTTGACTAATGAAGTAATTGAAGACTCTTTAGAAAAAAGACTTAGAATATTAGAACAAAAAATAATTGTGTATAAACAAAAAAGACAAGATAGTAAGTAACTATATTATCTTTTTTAATTACTTTATTATTCAATAGACTTTAAAGAATCAATCATATCAATTTTTCTTAATGATTTTTTTAATATTATTTGAACTATAAATGAAAACACAATTGTAATTAAAGCTGATATTACATAACTTAAAGGCTTTATTTCTCTTAAGAACATAATATTATCTGTCTCAGCTGTTGTTATTATAAATTGATGTAAATAAATGCCAAGAACTAATCCGAAAAGTATTCCAAATATAGTTAGTATTAAAGTTTCTCTATATACAAAAGTAGATATTTCTTTATCGTAGAACCCTAATACTTTAAATGTAGCTATTTCTCTTTTTCTTTCGCTTAAATTTATTATTGTAAGATTGTATAAAACAATGAATGCTAAGAAACAAGCAAATACCACTATCATAATTATTATTTTATTTAATCCATTAACGAAACTATCGAAAGTTTTAACAATATCTTTTGTGTAATTTATTATTAACAAATTATAATCACTAAGTTTTATATTATCATCAACTTTTCCATTTGCTATTACACTATTATATAGTATTTCTTCTTCAAATATTTCGTTATAATATTTCTCGTTTATATAAATATAATGTGAAACATAATTGTATACAATATCAGAAACACGTAGTATAACTAATTCGTTGTCACTGTTTCTAATATTTATACTATCTCCAACTTTTACTTTTAAATGATCGGCTAGTTGATTTGTAATAACAGCCCCATCATCAGGTATAGATATTTTTTCTTCACTTATTGTACTTGTTAGGTTAAAATAATTCTTAAAGTTTATAGTATCCTTAGGAACTACTACATACACATCTTCTGTTTTGTTATCAAAACTAAATGTATATGCATTTTGATTAACAAGAAGTGGATTAGTAATGTTCTTTTTTTCAAATAGTTTATTTAAAGAATCAGGTATTTCTGTAGATTCCTTTTTTAAAATATACATAGCATCATATTTTAATATATCTTTATATTGAAGTTTAGAAATTGTATTAATACTATCGTTAATTCCCATACCTGCTACTAATAAAGCTGTACAACCTGCAACACCTAGAACTGTCATAACAATTCTTTTTTTATATCTAAATAAATTTCTTATAGTAGTTTTTCCCATAAAGTTTAATCTTCTCCATAAGAAGTCTAATCTTTCTGCGAAAACTTTTTTACCAGTTTTTGGTGGTTTCATTCTAAGGAGATTAGCAGGTACTTCTTTTAACTCTTTCATACAAGATATAACGGTTACTATTACTACTATTGCTATAGTTATTGTAATGACAAGAGAAAAAGGCAATGGACTAACAACTGTTATAAGTTTAGGTACATAGTATCTAGCCAAAAAAACACTATATATTATTTTAGGTATAATACTATAACCAATAGTTAATCCTAATTCAAGTCCAATTAATCCTGCAGATAGAACATATACTAAATAACTAAATATTATATTAGATTTACTAAACCCATTTGAAAGAAGTATTCCCATTTCAGTTCTTTCTTCTTCGATTAGTCTTGTAAGTGTATTTAAAATCATTAATACAACAATTATTATAAAAAATATAGGTAATATTTTAGCAATAGCATCCACTTTAACAATATCTTCTTTGTAGCTTATATATCCACTATTGTCAGTTCTATCGAGTAAGTACCATACAGGTTTTTCAATTTTTTCTAATTCTTCTTTAGCATCTTCTATTTTTTTATTAGCATCTTCTTTTGCTTCACTAAGTTCTTTTATTCCTTTTTCATATGAAGTATATCCTTCTTCTAGTTTTTTCTCTTCTTTATCAATAGTGTTTTTAAAAGTATTATAACTATTTTCTAAAGTAACGAGTCCTTTATTAACTTCTTCTAAACTTTTACGAATCATTATTAGATTATTATAATTTTTTTCAAGTTCAGTTATTTGAGTACTTAAGTAAGTATATTCATCACTTGTTTCATCTAAGAAAGTAAGTTGTTCTTTTAAACTATTAATTGTATTTAATAAACTAGAAATATAGTTATTTAAATCTTTTTCTTGGATTCCAGCACTGCTTAGAGCGCTTAGAAGATCATTCTTACTTTGATTTAATTTTTTTCTATTATTTTCAATTTCTTTTAAACCTTTATTTTTATTAGACTCCAGTTTTTCTTTGCCTTCATCCAATTCTTTTTTTGCATCATCCAACTTATTTTGTGATGTTTTTACTTCTTTATCTATTTCATTTTGAATTTCTATTATTTTATCGTTAGCTTCTTTTAATATTTCTTCGTATCTAATAGTTTCTCTTATTGGTTTTAGTGCTTCTAGTTCTTTCTTTAAAGGAATTACCGCATCATCATAATCACTAAAATAAGAATTACTTTCTTTAGAGTTTTTTGATTCTATGTAAACTTCAGTATAATATTCTGATATAAAAGCATCTTTATTTATAAATACAAAAGATGATAATTTACCGTTGCCTGTATTTGATATTCCTTTTTCATCTCTAACATAAAGAACTGACTTTATAAGTCCTACTACTTTACATTTTGAAACTGATAAGATATCTTCTAAATCATCGTTTTCAAAAGTAACTGTATCATTTAATTTAAATTTGTAATAATCTGCAACACATTCGTTGTTATTATTAGGCATGTTACCTTCTACAAGAATTACATTATTTATGTTTTCTTCAATAGCATGAACTCTTATAGATTCCCCATTGTTAAGTACATCTATAGAGTAGGAAGGTATAACGTTTTTAATGTTAACTAATCTTTTAATAGAAGTTATATCATCTTTTGTAAATCCATGAGTACTAACTATTTTAAAGTCCATTAGATTATGTTCATCATAATAATTATCTGCCGTATAAAGCATACCAGCAGTAGACTCTCTAAGTCCCATAAAAACACTTATTCCAAGAGCAATAATAAACATTATTGAAAGAAATCTACCAAAAGACTTCTTTATCTTTCTAATAGTATTTTTTAGTAAAAGTTTCATTACCAATTAATCTCCTTTATTTTTAATGGATTTTCATTTACTATTATTTCTGATACACTTCCGTTTCTCATTTTTATAACTCTATTAGCTATTCCAGCAATAGCAGAGTTATGAGTTATTATTACAACAGTTATACCATATTCTTTACAAGTGTTTTGTAATACTTCCAATACTTTTTGACCTGTTTTTGAATCAAGTGCTCCGGTTGGCTCATCACATAGAAGCAATTTTGGTTTCTTAGCAAGTGCTCTTGCTATGGCAACTCTTTGTTGCTCTCCACCAGATAATTGTGAAGGAAAGTTATTCATTCTATCTTTTAATCCAACACTAGTGAGAACTTCAGTAGCAGGTATAGTATTTTTGCAAATTTGATTAGTTAATTCTATGTTTTCAAGAGAAGTTAAATTTTGAACTAAATTATAAAATTGAAAAACAAAACCAATATCATTTCTTCTATATTTAGTTAAATCATGACTTGAATATGTTGAAATATCTTTACCATCAACAATTATATTTCCTGAATCACAAGTGTCCATACCACCTAAAATATTAAGTACGGTAGTTTTTCCAGCACCTGAAGGTCCAAGAACAACTGCTAATTCACCTTTTTCAATTCCAAATGATACTTTATCCGCAGCTACTATAGTAATATCTCCCATTACATAATTCTTACTAACTTTTCTAAGTTCTATATACATATAGTCACTTCCTTCCCATTATTTTCTTCAAGTTTATTATAACATCTTTTTAATTAAAATTAATACTTTTATATGATTATTATATGTAATAAACAAATATCAAAAAAAATGATATAATTAAATATATACCTTTAAGTAAGGAGGAATATTATGGATCAAGATAAAATTGGAAAATTTATTAAATATATAAGAAAACAAAATAATCTAACACAACAAGAATTAGCAAAAAAACTAGGTGTAACTTTTCAAGCAGTTTCAAAATGGGAAAATGGTAAAAATATACCAGATATATCAATATTAAAAGAAATAAGTAAAGAGTTTAATGTAGATATTAATGAGATATTAGAAGGTAAAAGAATAAGCAAGAAAAACAAAAGAACAAATAATTTAATAACATACTTTATCTTAGTTATTTTATTAGTACTAAGTATAATATTATTTTATAAAGTAAGTACAAAAGATTATGAATTTAAAACTTTATCGTCTACATGTGAAAACTTTGATATAAGTGGTATAGCTGCTTATAATAAAGAAAAATCTTCTATATACATTTCTAGTATTAATTATTGTGGTTCAGAGAAAAATGATAAATATAAAAATATTGAATGTGTGTTGTATGAAGAAAATGGTAATGTAGAAGTTAAAATTGATCAATGTAAAACAGAAAATACAAATGAAACTACTTTAGATGAATACCTAAAAAATATACGATTTAACATAGATAAATATTCAACAAGTTGTAGTAGTTTTAAAGAAGCTAAAATATATTTACAAATAAATGCTACAGATCTTAATGATAAAGTTATTACTTACAAAGTACCAATAAATTTAGATAGTGATTGTCAAAATTAAAACTCAACTAATTGTTGAGTTAAATCAACTATAAATTTATTGTAAAATAATATAAATAAAGATAAAATTATTTAAAAGGAGAAAAATATGAAAAAAACATTACTTGCAATCACAATAGTATTATTATTTTTATGTGGTTGTTCAAACAAAGCGTTACCTAAGCCAGAGGCAACTGATGGTTTAAGGGGGACTTTCGGCATTGATAAAAATATAAACGAGGAGACAATTGATAATTATTTAAATAGAGAAGATACTGTTTATAGAGATATGAGAATGTTAGAAGATCCAGGAGATTATGAAGCAATAGGTGGGGATTCTTACTTATCAGGTTTTGTAAAAGGATTTGAAGCTATACCTTTTCCAATACTAGTAAATGTAACTGGACTTCCTGAAGAAGTAGGAGATAGCTATACTGGCAAAACATTGTTTACATTAAATGATGAAGGAAAATATATTGCAAATTATAAAGAATCTATGGAATACTTAGAATATTACTTTCCAAAAGATAAAAATATTTTCTTAATGTGTGGAGGTGGTGGATATTCTTTCATGATGAAAAATATGCTAGTAGCACTTGGATGGGATAAAACTAAAATTTATAATGTAGGTGGGTACTGGTTTTATAAAGGAAACAATAATGTTCATGTTAAAAACACATTAGATGGAAAAGTTGTGTATGATTTTTGGAAAATTACTTATCACGATATTGATATAGAAACTATGCATGAGGTAAAATAATGAAAAAAATATTATTGGCACTTATAATATTTGTATTACTATTGTCTTCAATAATTTTATTTTTTAAAATATTTAAAAAAGATACTGTATATTTAGATAGTGAATATTATGGTGTTAGTAATATTGTTGAAATAAATAGTGATGAATTTAAAAAATTAGAAAATGATAAATCATCTTTTATAGTATTTATATATCAACCACTTTGTGCAGCTTCATATGAATTTAATGATATTTTAACTGAGTTTTCAAATACTTATAAAATAAGTTTTTATAAAATGCAATTTTCAAATATAGAAAGCACGGATATGAATAATTGTATTAAATATTATCCGACTGCTGTTATATATAGTAAAGGTGAAGCAGTAGCATATTTAGATGCTAATAACGATAAAGATTTAGATTATTATAAATCAGTATCAGGGTTTAAAAAATGGTTTACTAAATACGTATCACTAAATGATAAAAAAGAAGATAATAAAACTATAATAACTGAAAACTCTAAATTGGAAGATATAACTTTTGAAGATAATAAAGTTAATTTATACTTCTTTTGGGGAAACGGTTGTCCTAGATGTGAAGAAGAATTTCGCTTTTTAGAAAGTATAAAAGAAGAATATAGCAAGTATTATAATATTTATTACTTTGAAGTATGGTTTAATGAGAAAAATGTTAATATTTTAAATCAATTTTCTTCAGTATTAGGAGAAACAGTAAAAGGTGTCCCTTATATAATTATTGGGAACAAATCTTTTGTAGGGTTTGGTTCTTCAATGGAAGATGAAATATTAAGTACAATCATAGAGCAATCCAAAAGTAGTTATGATGTATATAAAGAAATAAAAACTGAATAAAATCAGTTTTTTAAATGACATAAATTATAATAACATTCTATGTTCTTGTTCTTCATCATAGATATTTTCTTGATTATCTTCTGCATTTTCATTGTATCTAAAATCATTATTTTTTTGTGTTTCTTGCTCTTTTAAAACTCTTTTATTTTTTGGAGTAAGTTGTGGGTTTAAATTATCTATTTCAATTTGTTTTTCGTCTTTGATTTTAGTTGTCAATAGAATTTTCAATATACTCCTCATTGTTTCTACTTTACTATCAAAATATTTAGTTGAAAATTCAACACCTTCATTCATTTTTTTCTGAACAAAGTTATTTTTTTTATCTAACATATTTTGTATATCATTTAATACAATTTGCTCTAATGTTTCAAATAAGTTAGAATTTTCAGTTTTTGATAGTTTTTTATTTATATCTTCAATGTATCCTAAAACTGAAAAGTTTATTATTCTATTTTCATTATTATAAAAAGTAGCCATCAAGTGTTTTATTCTTCCGATATTATTAGAAGTATCTATTGTATCATTGTTTATATATCTAACTCCATCTTTCCCGTAAATAGCCTTAAGAACATCTAATTCAAGAGAAGAGATGTTGTTTCTTTGAACTGGTGTCATTTTTGATAATTCATTTACTAGTGATACTAATCTATTTTTTCTCATTTGTATATTTTTAAGTGCTTCTTTTTTAGCTTCCTCAATATTGTTATCAATTATATTTATGTCTTCAGCAGGGTGAAGAATATCTGATCCAATTCTAATTCTATATACTTTATAATTATTGTAAGGTATCTTATCAGCAATCCACTCATTACCTTGAAAACCGTTATTATAATGTCCTTTTAAAAAACTAGCTATTTTTGGTTTATGAACATTTAAGTCTTGAGTAGAAATTTCATATGATATGCCGACACTTGGTATAAGTATCGGTTGTCTTTGAAAACCAATTGTAATTCCACCTTGTACTGGTTTCCCATCATTATGCACATTACCATATACATCATTTACCATATTTGGATTATCAGTCATATATACGCCATACTCATTTCCATCAAGGACTGTTTTATTTCCATCTTCATCTACAATAGGATCATAAGGTACAACTAAATCAGCATTTACTAAATCAAAATTTTCTAATTCATCATAAGATATGACAATACCTCTATATAAGTTTATTGGTTTCATATGATATTACCTCCATAAATATATATATTAATTATAGCATTTTCAAGATAAATAATACTAGTTCTTATAATTATTATATATTTATAATTTAATCAAAAAAAGCATTAAGTTAATATATTTTGAATTTGGAGCATTGAATAAGTGTATTACAAATTAATGTTTCATATAGATTTGGTTACTTTTCAGTTGTTTTAATTTAAGTCATAAAAAAACGAACTAAGAAGTTCGATTAAATATTAAATATTGGAGCAGGTGATGGGAATCGAACCCACACGGTCAGCTTGGAAGGCTGAAGTTCTACCACTAAACTACACCTGCATGTACTTGGCAAAGAAGTGTTTGACCGAAGCGCTATTCATTGTAATCGACAATCCTCGGTTTGGCAAATCATTTTTGCAAGTTAACAAATGAAGCCTGAATAAAAAGAAATATTGATCCAGATCAAGTATTGTAAGCGTGCTCTATGCGATAATCTCCTTAATAATTGTTTGGTAC
>JAAZDL010000137.1 GCA_012512795.1 Mycoplasmatota bacterium | reverse complement strand
GTATTATTTAATCCTAATGTTGATGACGAAGAATTCAATAAAGATTTTTTTAATATTATTAAAAAAGAAATTATAGCCCAAACTAATGCTGTTAAAGATAATCCTAATCTTTTTAGTAGTATTAAATATTCTTCTATTATGTATAAAGATACTCCAAGTGCTTATAGTACTTATCCAACTTTAGAAGAAATTGATAAAGTTACTCCTAAAAGTTTATATAATCACTATAAGAAATTATTTAATGGTCAATATAAAATAAATATTGTAGTATTAGGTGAAATAGATGATAGCATTGAAAAAATAATTGATAAGAAGTTTTCTAAAATGATTAATTCTAATGAAAAGTTATCGTTTAAAATAAATCATAAATATAGTGAAAAAATAGTTGAAAAAATTGATTCTCTTGATTATAAACAATCTAAATTATATATAGGATATAGATTAAATGGTTTAACTTATCATGAAATGTATCATGTTCTAAATGTATATAATACTATACTCGGAGTTATGAATGATTCAATATTGTTTAATATTGTTAGAGAAAAGAACTCTTTATGTTATTCAGTAGGATCTTATACTTCTAAAGATAATCCATCACTTACTATATATGCTGGTATAAATAAAAACAATTATGAAAAAACTAAATCATTAATTATTGAATGTGTAAAAAATATGAGCAATAAAGAGTATGTAGAAAAACTATTTGATGCATCTAAAAAAACTATAAATACATATCTTAATAATTATTATGATGAAGCATATTCTCAAATAAATTATTATTATGTAAATGAGTTTGAAGATGCAGAAGATATTGAAACATTAAGGAAAAATATAAACAAAGTAACTATTGAAGAAGTATGTGATTTAAATAAAAAGATATCACTATCTACAATTTATCTTTTAAAAGGAGATAATTAATGAAAAAAAGAACATTCGAAAGAGTTGATGAAAAATTATTTATTGAAAAACTTGATAATGGTTTAGAAGTATATTTATATAATACTAAGAAGACTAAGAATTTTTATATTTCCATTTCAGTAAAATACGGGGCTAAAACAAATAGTTATAAACTTAATAATGAAAAATATAACATTATAAATGGTAGTGCTCATTTTTTAGAACATAAAGTTATGGCTTTATCAGAAAACACTGAAATATCTAAAAGAATAAATGACTTAGGAAGTTTAGCAAATGCATGGACAAGTTATATTGGGACAAATTATAATATTTTTGGTAGTATCAATTTAATAGAAAATTTAAAATTACTCCTTGATATATTTTATAAAATAGATATTAATGATAAAAGTGTAGAAGAAGAAAAAGGAATTATTTGTGAAGAAATTGATATGGAGAAAGATAATATAACTAGTATGATGTATAATACATTATACAAAAATTTATTTAATTCTTCGTATATAAGAAATACTATTATAGGCGAGCACTCTGATATAGAAAAAATAACATCTAAAGATTTGAATAGAATTTATAATGATTTTTATGTTCCGAATAATACATTCATATTAGTTTTAGGAGATTTTGATAATGAACAAGTATTAGAAACAATAAAATCATATATGCAAATACATAATATTAATAGAAAAACTATTCCAAAAACTATTAAAACAATAGAAAAAGATTATATACCTATAAAATATGATGAAATAAAAAAAGATACTGAAGATACACGTATATTGTATTCTTTAAAAATAAATAAAAAAATATTTGGAATTAAAGATGATAATTTATTATTATATTATTTATTAATTATATTTAATTGTAATCTATCAGCAACATCGTTATTGTATGAAAAATATAAAAATAACAATATAATGATTGATATGAGCTATAATATTAGTATAATTGATGATTATATAGCATTTTGTATCCATGCATTTGCTAATGATGGAGATAATTTTATTAAAAATATAGAAAAAGATATTAATAAACTAAATATCACAAAAACAGAATTTAATAGAAAAAAGAAGAGTTATTTGAAAAAATATGTTATGTCTTTTGAAAATATTGAAGATATAGAATATAGTATTTGTTATAGACTATTTTTAAATAACAAGCTTGATTTTAAAGAATATTCTCTTATTGAAAGTATGTCATATGATGAGGCAAGAAGAATTATAAAGCTTATTAATACTAATAATATATCTATAGTTAAAGTATCTAAGTAAAAGAAACTTTAAGTTTCTTTTTTAAGTGTTTTATTATATAATATAGTTGGTGAAAGATTATGGAAAAGAAACTTGAATTCAAAAGTCTTAGCGAACTTTATAATAGAGTTTTACCTGCATTATATTCGAAAACAAAAGAAATTAAAAGACAAGGTTATAAATATATTACTGAAAAAGATATATGGAATTATTTAGTTGTAAGCAATTGGCAAAATAAAAATGATTTACAACTTTATGAACTAATAAGTGATATATTATATTCTGATAGTTTTAAGATTAATGAATATGTTATGGAAAAAATGAATAGATTAAAAACTTCATCTGATAATATAGATACTGAAGTTTTATAGGAGAAGAAAATGGAAAAATTATATAAAGCAATAATTGGAGTTGTAGTAATAGTTGTACTTTGTGCAATATTAATTAAACCTACACTTAATAAAATAAACTACGGAATTGATTTACAAGGCGGTTTTGAAATATTATATAAAATTGAGCCAATTAATCCAAATGAATCATTGAAAGAAAATGATCTTACTAATACATATAATGCTATAGTAGGGAGAATAGATTCTTTAGGAGTTAGTGAGCCAGTAATAACATTAGAAGGTAATAATTTAATAAGAATACAATTACCTGGTGTATCTAATGAAGATGAAGCAAGAAAAAGAATAAGTACAACAGCTGTTTTAACATTTAGAGATGTTAATGATAATTTACTTGCAACTAGTGAAATATTAGGAAATGGTGGTGCTTCAGTATCTCAAAATCCTCAATCATTTCAGTATCAAGTTAAATTAGATATTAAAGATACTTCTACATTTTATAATATTACAAAAAGCATATCTCAAAAAACTAACAATGAAAATATGATGATAGTATGGCTTGATTTTAATGATTTACTTGATTCATATGAAAATGAAAAAACAACTTGTGGTAAAGATGCTAATATGAAATGTATATCAGCTGCTTCAGTAAAAGAAGGATTAAACAGTGAATCAGTTGTTATTGAAGGAAGTTTTACTAAAGAAGAGGCACAAGAATTAGCTGATTTAATTAATAGTGGAAGCTTACCAACAAAACTAACTGAAGAAGCTACTCCTAAAAGTGTATCTCCATCATTTGGTGAAGAGGTTATTGTTAAAACTGGTATAGCTGGATTAGTAACATTTATAATAATTTCTTTAATATTAATTTTTAAATATAGAATTAGTGGATTAATAGGAAGTGTAACATTACTTGTTTATGCTATACTTGTTTTTATTACATTTAATGCTGTAGGTGGTGTTTTAACATTACCTGGAATTGCAGCTTTAGTCCTAGGAATAGGGATGGCAGTTGATTCAATAATCATATCTAACGAAAGAGTAAAATATGAATTTTTGAAAGGAAATGGATTAACAAAATCATTTAAAGAAGGAAATAAAAGCAGTCTAATAGCAATAATAGATGCAAATATTACTACATTATTAGCTGGAATAATATTATACATGTTTGGTGAATCTTCTGTAAAAGGTTTTGCTTTAATGTTAATTATAACAATATTTATTACTGTATTTACAACTGTATTATTATATAGAATACTTTTGAAATCTTTTGTAGTTACGAAAGTATTTAATAACAAAGAAACTTTATTATATGGTAAAGCAACTGAACATAAAAAACATGATTATATTAAACTTTCTAAGTATCCTATAATTATATCTCTTATTATTATAATAGTTGGAGTAATATTTGTATTTGCTAAAGGATTTAATTTTGGAGTTGATTTTACAGGTGGAACAAACATTAATATTTCATCTAAAGAAGAAATAGATTTTGATAAAATAAATGAAATAGTAAAAGAATATGATGTAGTTGAATATAATCATTATTTAGGTGATAAAAAAAGTGGTTATATAAAATTAAATGATATTTTAGATGAAACAAGTGAAATAAAAATCAAAAACAAACTTAAAGAAATGGGAATACAAACATCTGTTAATGAAATAAGCACACTAGTTACTAATACGTTAACAGAAAATGCTATTAGATCATTAGTTTATTCTTTAATAGCAATTATTATTTATGTTGCTATTAGGTTCAACATGAATTATGCAATTAGTGGAATACTAATGTTACTGCATGATGTATTTATTATTCTTGCAATATTTGCGATATTTAATATACGTGTTGATTTTATTATAGTAGCATCGTTACTTACAATAATAGGATATTCAATAAATGATACTATAGTGGTATTTGATAAAATAAGAGAAAACAGAAAAAAGATGTTTAGAAATAGAAAAAAATTAACTGATGAAGAACTAAGAGAACTAGTTAATGTATCATCTAGTGTAACAATTAATAGAAATATATGGACTAGTATTACAACAGTTGTTGCTGTTATTACATTACTCTTTGTTGGTTTAAATGACCTTTTAACATTTAACATTGCAATATTAATAGGTTTAATAGCAGGAGCTATATCTTCATTATTAATAGGTCCTACTGTATGGTTATATCTAGAAAAAAGAAAAATGAATCAACCAGAGGAAGATGATGATGACGAAGTACAAGAGTTAAAAGTTAAAGGTGTAAATAGTTAAAGGAAGTGAAGACATAACAAATTGTACATATGAAGAATTAATTACTATGCTTGAATCATATATGGATAGTGAATATATAAAGTTCATTAATAGATATTATGAACAAGCAAAGATAGTTTATGAAGGAATGAAAAGAGAAACAGGAGAAGATTATATTTTTCATCCAATTAGTGTTGCCTATATTTTGGCCGATTTAAAAATGGATCCAGTTACTATTGGATGTGCTTTAATACATGAGGCAATTTCTCTTGGCAAAATGACTTATGAAGAAATAGAAAATATGTTTGGTACTGAAAGTGCTATTATTGTAAATTCTATTTCTAAAATTAGTAATTTAAAACAAACATTTAAAATTAACAATCCTGAAAAATATAGAAGAATTATAGTAGGATTATCTGAAAGTCCAGCAACATTATTTATTAAATTTGCTGATAGACTTCATAATTTAAGAACTTTAAAAGTTCATGATAAAGAACATCAAAAATATATTATAGATGAAACTCAAAATATATATATACCAATAGCTCATAGGCTTGGTATGAAAAAAGTTAAAAGTGAGATGGAAGATTTATGTCTTCAAAATGTTGCTTCATCTGAATATAATAAAATATTAGAGAGAATTAACTTGTCAAAAGATGAACTAGAATCTGCTTTAATAAAGATGAAAGATGAGATAGTTCAGATTTTGGAAGCTCATAATATTAAATTTGAAATATTATATCGTGTTAAATCAGTAAGAGGTATTTATAATAAAATATCTATAGGTAAAAAATGGGAAGATATATATGATTTACTTGGACTTAGAGTATTAGTTGATACTGTTGAAGATTGTTATAGAGTAATTGGTCTTATTCAATCTAAGTATCCTCCAATACCAAATAGATTTAAAGATTATATCTCAAATCCAAAGCCTAATTTATATCAAAGTTTACATACAACTGTCTTTGGCGAAGGTAAAAGAATATACGAAGTACAAATACGTACTTATGATATGGATGAAATAGCTGAAAAAGGTGTTGCTTCTCACTGGAGTTATAAAGAAAAGATTGATGGAAGTGTTAAAAAGAATCTTGATATGATGCTTGAACAATTTAGAGTACTTGTAGAAGTAAATGATATAGAGCAAAATATGGAATTTTTTGGTAATATAAAAGAGTCTTTAAAAAGAAATGAAATATATGTATATACTCCTAAAGGGGATATTATTGAACTTCCTGCTGGGGCAACTCCTATAGATTTTGCATATAAAATACATAGTGAAGTAGGTAATACTACAACAGGAGCTTTAGTAAACTCTAAGATGGTAAAATTAGACCATTCTCTTTGTGATGGTGATATGGTTGAGTTAATTACACAAAAAGGTCATGCTCCTTCAAAAGGATGGCTAAAAATAGTTAAGACTGAGGCTGCTAAAAGTAGAATAAAATCATATTTTTATAAAAAAGAAAGAGAAAAATATATTTCTCTTGGTAAAGAAATGATGCTAAATGAATGCAAGAAAAGAAATCTTGATATAAATGAAGTATTTAATGATGAAAATGTTAAAAAAGTATGCACTAGTTTAAACTTAGAGACTTTAGAAGACATATATTTTTCAGTCTCAACTCTAAGATATTTACCATCATCGATATTAAATAGAATAGAAGTACAAGAAGTTAAAAAGAAATTACCAACTTTAGAACGTAAATCAGACAAGAGTACTAACGCTATTATAATAGCTAACTCAACGGATATTTTATACACTTTAGCAAGTTGTTGTAATCCAGTTTATGGTGAAGATATAGTAGGGTATATAACTAAAGGATATGGTGTTAAAATTCATTCAAAAGATTGTCCTAATATAGATAAAAATAGTGAAAGGTTGATTGAAGCATCTTGGGAAGAAAATCCAGGAAGTAGATATACAACAAAATTAAAAGTGTATGTTGATGATATAGGAGATATACTTTTAAAAATAATCACTCTTTCTACTAAAATGGACATAATAATTGATTCAATAAATTTAATAAATAGAAACAAAGAATTATTTTATGATATTAGTTGTAAAGTTAAAAATATTGACAGTTTAAATAATTTTATTGATGAGGTAAAAACAATGAATAGTGTTAAAGAAGTAGAAAGGATATTTATATAATATGAAAGTAGTAGTACAAAGAAGTAAAAAAAGTAGTGTAACAATAAATAATAAATTAGAAGGTTCTATAGATCATGGATATGTATTACTTGTTGGGTTTACTGACGGTGATAATCTTGAAATAGTAGATAAAATGATAAATAAAATTATTAATTTAAGGATATTCGAAGATGAAAATGAAAAAATGAATTTAAGTATTCTTGATACAAAAGGAAGTATATTAAGTATTAGTCAATTTACTTTATATGCTAATTCTTCTGATGGAAGAAGGCCTAGTTTTATAAATGCTCTTAATCCTAGCGAAGCATCTGATTTATATGATGAATTTAATAAAAGATTAAGTAGTCATATTCATGTTGAAAAAGGTATATTTGGAGCTGATATGAAAGTTGAAATATATAATGATGGACCTGTTACTATTATACTAGACAGTGATGAATTGTTTAAAAAATAAATAAAGTACACGATAAGTGTATTTTATTTTTAAAATAAAAACTATTAAATATTTGAATATTTGACTAACAAGTAATATAATAGTAAATATGGAAAGAAAAAATGTAAAATTATCTGAAGTTAGTCCTATGATGAGAGAATATCTTAAGACTAAAAGCGAATATGAAGGAATATTACTTTTTTATAGATTAGGTGATTTCTATGAAATGTTTTTTGAAGATGCTTTAATTGCTAGCCATGAATTAGAGCTAACTTTAACTGGAAAACAAGCTGGATTAAGTGAAAGAATACCTATGTGTGGAATTCCTCACCATGCTCTTAATGTTTATTTAGAAAAATTAATAGAAAAAGGTTTTAAAGTCGCAATATGCGAACAAATGGAAGATCCTAAAACAACTAAAGGAATAGTAAAAAGAGAAGTAATACAAATAGTTAGTGCAGGGACTCTTACAAGTCCTGAAATAGTTAATGAAAAAGACTTTAATTATATAGCTAGTATAACTGATCATAAATATATTTATTCTTTATCATATGCTGATTTATTAAGTGGTAAAGTTTTTACAACTTATGTTTCTTATGATGAGGAAAAATTAATAAGTTTAATTGTAAATTTAAATATAAAAGAAATAATAGTAAAAGAAAGTTTTAATATTAAATTATTACATAAACTAAAATCAAATTATAATGTATATATTTCATATTATGATAATGATATAGAATATAAACAATCAAATGTATTTAAGAATATTAATGAAGAAAATCTTATTAAAAACACTTCATTAGTTTTAAATTATTTAACTAATTCTTTAAAACAAAATTTATCACATATACAAGAAGTAGAATTAATAGATTCAAGTATATTCTTAGAATTAGATAAAGAATGTATTAAAAATTTAGAGTTAGTTGAAACTCTTAGAAATAAAGAAAGACAAAATAGTCTTTTAGGATTTATGGATAAAACTAAAACAGCTATGGGAAGTAGATTATTAAAAAGTTACATAATAAGTCCATCAATTGATAAAGAAGAAATAGAATCAAGACATAATTTAGTTCAAAAATTAATAGACGAATTTTTATTAAAAAGTGAACTTAAATCTCTTTAG
>JAAZDL010000136.1 GCA_012512795.1 Mycoplasmatota bacterium | reverse complement strand
CATATACATCATGGTCTTTTAAGACTTCTTTATCAAGTTTATTTTGATAACAAACATCTACATCAAAGATTTCTCCACAATTAATACATTTAGCATGATAATGTGAATCATTACAATCATAGCGATCAAAGTCTCCAGATATTTCCATTTTTTTTATTTGACCTTTACTCGCCATGTTTTTGAGATTTCTATATACAGTAGCTTTACTTATATTTGGATAATCAATATGTATTTCATTATAAACCATCTCGGCCGTAGGGTGATCTTTAGAATTACATATTATATCCAATATCAATTTTTTTTGTAATGTATTGCGTTCCATAACAATCTCCTTATTGATAATGATTACTATTTATAGTTTATACTTTTATAATACTTTTGTCAAGCATAAATAACATAATTCATAACATTTAAAAACTCATAACATAAAGTTATAAGTTTATTACTTTAATAGTGGCGTCCCTGAGAGGATTCAAACCTCCGACAACCTCCTTAGGAGGGAGGTGCTCTATTCAGCTGAGCTACAAGGACATAAATCTAACCCAATATACATAGGCCATATTAATTGATGCTTTAATTTCATATCTAAAAAATTCATATAGACTAACTACTTTATCACAAGTACATACTATCTTAGATTCAATATACTTAGGTTTTTCTGAAGTTATTGGATACATATGAGATAGTATTATATCTTTTTCTATATCATTTACATCAAAGAATTCTTTAGAGTTATTAAGTGCTTCAAGTGGATGTTTTTTTAAGAACTGGTTATAATTATTGTCATTTTTGCTTATATCTTCTGTAGTAAAGAAGTCATGCATCATAGCTCCTCTAGTGCATGAAATATAGTCTACCCCTATATTTTTAGAGACAAAAAAACTTAGTTTAGCCACTCTATCAATATGACTAAGTCTATTATTTCCGTGATGAAGTATTGTTTTTAAAGCTCTATATTTATTAATATTATTAAATTCACTATATATATTATAGTATTCTTTTTTATTTTTCATATCTTTTTTTTCTATATCCATTTTGGAATATAAATATTTCTTGTAAATCCTTCCATATATTTATCATATTCTTTTATAATTGTATTTACTATTATACTCATAACATCAGTTGAGTTTTTAGGTACTTTTAGAGACATTAATGATTTTGAGAGTGCGCTCTTAAATTCCATATCATCAAAGTATCTAACAACAGCTTTATTAAGTTGTGTTATTAATTTTATTTCAAGTTTATTAGTTACATCAATAGAGAAAATAAAGTTTTGATATATTTGAATAACTTTATCACTCATCATATCAAACTCATTAAACTCTTCATTTATAATTCTATAATATTCTGGACAATATTTCAAAACTACTTTATTTGTTAAAAAACTATTTTCTTTCATTAATTCACCACGAGTCTTATTATATCATTAAATGTAACATAAAGCATTAAAATAATCATAAGGCCAAAACCAATATAGTTTACTATAATTTCAGTTTTTTCATTAGTTTTGCGCTTTGTTATAGCTTCAATAAATAGTAGTAATATTCTCCCACCATCAAATACAGGTATTGGGATTAAGTTAATAATTGCCACATTTATACTTAAGTATGCTGTTAAATATATTAACATTTCAAATCCTTGAGACTTAACACTATCAATTAAAGAATATATTCCAACAGGGCCACTTAAACTATTAACAGCTACTTCCCCTGTAAAAAGAGATCCAATAATTTTAAATATAGTAACTAAATTATTAGTAAAACCATTAATTCCATAACTAACTGCATGACTAAAGCCTTTATAATAAGTTACACCAAGAGGTGCAATACCAAACTTTCTAACATTTTCACCATTTTCTTCTATGATTTTTGGAGATAAAGTATAAGATTTAATACTACCATCTGCTTTTTTCACAGTAAATACATAACTATCTTTAAGTTTTTTAGCTAACGCTTCAAGTATAAAATCATCCCATGTATATATAGTAACTCCATTTACTTCAATAATCTTATCTCCAGAAGTTATACCTGCTTCATAAGCTGCACTATTTTCTGTAACTTCTTTTACAATAGGCTCACTAATTGGTTCTCCATAAATAAGTGCGCTAATGAAAAAAAGAACTATAGCAAGCAAACAATTAAAAAGTATACCATTTATTAAAACTAAGAATTTTCTAAAGAAACTTTTATTTTCAAGTACTTTATCTTTCTTTATTTTTAGCTCTTTATTTTCTTTTTCAGCCATTGAAACAAATCCACCTATTGGAAGTAATCTAAGAGAGTATGTTGTTTCACTCTTCTTTGGCTTATATTGATAAATAGCTGGTCCCATACCTAATGAAAACTCATCAACATAAACCCCACCTCTTTTAGCTGCGATAAAATGACCAAATTCATGTACAGCAATAATAATTCCTAAAATTATTATTAATATTAATAATGTTATAATAAAATTCACAAATTCCTCCTAAATGATAGTAACTACAAGTACAAATGCTAATAAAGCAAAAAGCAAGCTGTCTAATCTATCTAATATTCCTCCGTGACCTGGCATTATTTTTCCAAAATCTTTTACTTTATATCTTCTTTTAATTGATGAAAAGAATAAATCCCCAAACTGAGCCATTAAAGATATTGAAAGAGAAATTAAAGTCATATATATTAAACTAATATTATAATTAATAAATGTTATAAAAAACATTGTTCCAATAAATGTTCCAAAAAAAGTTCCACCTAACATACCTTCTACAGTTTTATTAGGAGATATAGTAGGACACAATTTTATTTTACCAATCTTAGTTCCATAAAAGTGTGCAAAAGTATCAGTAGCAAATGTTACAAATAGTACATATAATAAATAAAATAAATCAACATTTCTTATAGTAATTAAAAAGTTAAATGATATTCCTAAAAATAAAGTAAGCCCAAGTATATAAAACGAATCTTCTATGCTATACACTTCTCTATCTCCATATATTAAAAGAGGCATTAGACACATAAAAATAACTGTTATTATATATCTATAATCAATTGTAAAAGAATATGTATTAGGAACTCCTGACATCATAAGTAAAACAAACGAAAATAGTGTCAGACACTTTATAAATAAAGGAATTTTTTTATCTTTTTCT
>JAAZDL010000135.1 GCA_012512795.1 Mycoplasmatota bacterium | reverse complement strand
TCCTGAGCCAGGATCAAACTCTCAATAAAAAATTCTTTTATTGATAAAGAATTGATTTCATTTTTAATCCTGTCTACAAAACTCTTATTTTACTTAGTTTTCAAAGATCATTTCGCACCCTTCTTCCGGGTTGCTCATATAATATACCATGTTCGTTTTACATTGTCAATAAATTTTTTACATTTTTTTTACTTATTTTACACTATTTTATGTTTTTCTTTAGTAGTAAAATATAATAATTTATTTTTCAAGCAAACTTAAGGTATAAAATCTATTTTTGCCTCTTTTTGTGAAGGCCCAATTAATATAACACCTCATTAAAGTTTTGTCAACACATTTTATAAAAAAAACAAAAAAGTATTAACGTTAATACTTTTTATCACGTATTTTCTTGTTTTTGCTACTACAAATCTCTTTAAATTTTTTATAATAGTTTTCTACAAGTACATTATCAAACGGAGTTTCACCTGTTTTTTTCATTTCTATTAAAGAAGACAGTTCGCTTTTTATAACAATATTAAGTTCTTTAGAATATTTCATAATCTTTCTATGATAATTATATTCATTTCTATCTAAAATTTTAAATGCCCCATCATTAAACACTCTTAAGTCTAAATCATAATCAATATATTTTAATACATTAGAATCAATTACATACGGACTTGCTATATTACAATAATAAAATATACCATTTGGTTTTAACTGAGCAATAATATTAAACCATCTGTCGCGGTAAAAAAACATTATAGCAGGCTCACTAGTATGCCATGACCTACCATCTTGCTTTGTTACTAATACATTTTCATTTCCTAAAACAAGTATATCTTCTTTAACATCAAGTACATAAGCTGTTTTCCATGATTTATATATCATTCCGTTGTGCTTATAACAATGAATTACAAGTGTGTCTCCTACCTTTATATCCATAAAGACACCTCTTTCACAATTTTATTTTATCATATATATATACTTTTTTCTATTTTAAGATTTTAATAACTGTAAAGTAAAAAGCAGTTATTTAACTGCTTTAATTGCTTTATTTAATTGTTCTTCAAAAACTTTTTCTTCTATATCTGGAATTATACCTACTTCATTAATGCTTTTGCCACTTGGACTTAACCAATATGCAGTAGTGTATTTAACCATTGCTCCACTATTTAAAGTTTCTGTTTCTTGAACTGTTCCTTTACCAAAAGACTTAACTCCTACTATAGTAGCTCCTGCACTTTCTTTTAAAGCTAAAGCTAATATTTCAGATGCAGATGCACTACCATTGTTAATTAGAACAGCTATCTTATTAAATTTTCTTTCAATATCATCTTTAGCTGTATATTTAGTTATTTTAGAACTTCTATCTTTAAGTTGATATATAACTTTTCCTTTCTCCACAAATAAATCAGATACATCTCTTGCTGTTGTTAAATAGCCGCCAGAGTTATCTCTTACATCAATAACTAATGATGTTACTTTTTTATCAAATTTGTTAATAATAGTCTTAACTTGATCATATGTATTTGAAGAAAAAGTATTTATTTTTATATATCCAACATTACCATATACTTCACTAGAGGCACTATCAATAGTTACGAAAGTTCTAGTTATATTTACAGTATTAATTTTATTATTTCTTTTATATGATATAGAAAAAGTTTCTTTGTCTCCTTTTTTAATAATATCCGCTACATAAGATGAAGTCTTATCAGTTAAATCAACACCATCAATACTAAGGAGAATATCTCCTGGTTTAAGTCCACTTTTTTCAGCAGGTGAATCAGTAAAAATTCTATTAATTACTATTTGTTTGTTTGCGTCCATAGTAATTTCTATACCAATACCAGTATAGTTTCCATTAAGCAGTTCTTCAAAGTTATTTGTTACATCTTCATCAAGATACATACTATAATCATCATTTAAATAATTATACATTCCTTCTATAGCCGCTTCTATTAATTCATCTGAATCAACTTCGTCAACATAACTTTTCATTATATGGTTATAACTTGATACAAATTCAGAAAACTTATCATCTTTTATAGTTATATCAGATGAAGCTAATTTATCATAATTATTATATACAATTAACCCACTAAATAAACTAATAACAATACCCGTTATTAGAATTAGTACAATAACCTCTACTAAATTAAATTCAACTGATTTGCGTATTTCTTTATTATTCATATGTCCTCCATTACTAGTCTCTGTTTTCAATTATACAATAAAAGAATAACATTTAAAAGTGAAAAGTAAAAGAAAATTATTAATATATAATTTGTTTACAAAACACAAAAAAAGAATTGTTACCAATTCTTTTAAACTAATTCTAAACGAACTATTAAAGCATCGTCTCCAATTCTTTCCTTTAACTTTATTATTCTAGTATAACCGCCATCTCTATCTTTATAAGTAACAGCTAATTCATCAAATATTTTTTTAGTTAAATTCTTGTCATTATTTAAAAACGCAAGTACTTTTCTTCTAGAAACTAAATCACCTTTTTTACCATATGTAATCATCTTTTCTACAAATTTACGAACTTCTTTAGCTCTTTCTTGTGTAGTTTCAACATATCCATGTGTAAGAACATCTTTAGTTAAACTAGAAAGAATACTTCTTCTTATACGCGTTTCTCTATTTAATTTTCTATATAGTGCCATAGTATCCTCCTAATCCTCATCACGGAACGCTAATCCCATTTCTCTTACCTTATCCAAAACTTCTTTCAATGATTTTTTACCAAGGTTTCTAATTTTCATCATTTCATTTTCACTCTTTGATGTTAAGTCTTGTAATGTATGAATTGCGTCTCTCTTAAGACAATTATATGCTCTTACAGAAAGATCTAATTCTTCTATTGGTGTCTCTAATGTTTTTTGAGTTGAATTTTCTTCTTTGTTAGCAAGTACACTTTCAAGTCCTGTTAAATTATGTAAGTTAGTTATAACTTCAAAATGATCAATAATAATCTTAGAAGCTCTAGCAATAGCCTCTTCAGGTTTAACAGAACCATCAGTCCATACATTAAGTGTTAATTTATCATAATTTTCACTATGACCAACACGAGCAGACTCAACTTCATAACTTACTCTTTCGATAGGACTGTAAAGAGAGTCTATTCCAATTGCTCCAACTACATCTTTAACAGCTAACGCATTCTCACGTCCATCAACATAACCACGACCATTAGATACAGTCATAGTCATATCTAAACTTCCACCTTTTGAAAGTGTAGCAATTAACAAATCAGGATTAACAATTTCAACATCAGCATTTTTATCTATACTTGATGCGAAAACTTCTCCTTCTTTGTTTGCTTTTAAATGTAACATTTGATCTTCTTCACTGTGATTTCTTAAAACCAAGTTCTTTAAGTTAAGAATTATTTCAGTAACATCTTCTACTACTCCATCAATTTTTTGAAATTCATGCATAACTCCTTCGATTTTAATATCAGTAATAGCACTTCCTTCTAAACTTGATAGCATAACTCTTCTAAGAGCATTTCCTAAAGTAGTTCCAAATCCTCTTTCTAAAGGTTCTAAAACAAACTTACCATAACAATTGCTCTCAACATATTCATTTACTTTATACTCCGGTTTAATAAAATTTAACATAACATTTATTCCCCTTTCTAACTATATACGTCTTCTCTTAGGTGGTCTACATCCATTATGTGGTACTGGTGTAACATCATTAATAGCAGTAATTTCAAGTCCTGCAGTTTGTAAACTTCTAACAGCAGTCTCACGACCACCACCTATTCCTTTTACAAAAACTTCAACTTTTCTAATACCTATATCAAATGCAGCTTTACCAGCAGCTTCCGCACTCATTCCAGCGGCAAAAGGAGTTTTCTTTTTACTACCTTTATAACCAATTGTTCCTGAAGATGCCCAACTTATTACTCCGCCATTATTATCAGTTATTGTAACAATAGTATTATTGAATGTTGAGTGAATATGTGCTTGACCTTCAGTGATATCTCTTTTTGCTTTTCTTTTTCTTCTATTATAAGCCATAAGTTATCCCTCCTACTTCTTCTTATTAGCAATAGTCTTGCCTTTACCTTTACGAGTTCTAGCATTTCTACTAGTATGTTGTCCTCTTACAGGTAAACCTTTTTTATGTCTAGTTCCTTGATAAGAATTGATTTCCATTTTTGTTTTAATGTTCATATCAACTTCTCTTTTTAAATCTCCTACTAAAACATAACTATCAGTAGCTGCTCTTAAATTATTAATTTCATCAATTGTTAAATCATCAGTCTTTTTATTCTCATCAACATTTGCAGCAGCACAAATTTCTTTTGCTCTAGTTGAGCCTATACCATAAATATAAGTTAAAGCTATTACTATTCTTTTATTTTTTGGTAAGTCAATGTTTTTAATACGTGCCATATTTCCTCCTAATTAACCTTGTCTTTGTTTATGTTTAGGATTTTCACAAATTACCCAAACTTTTCCGTTTCTTTTTATGATCTTGCATTTATCGCAGATCTTTTTTACTGATGGTCTTACTTTCACTTCAATCCCTCCATTTACTTTCTATATATTACTCGCCCGCGTGTTAAATCACAAATCGGTATTTCCATAAGCACAGTATCGCCTGGATAAATACGAATCATGTTTAAACGCATTTTCCCAGAAACGCGAGCTTCTACTATATGCCCGTTATCTAATTTTACTTTAAAGTCTCCTCCAGGTAAAACTTCTAATACCTTACCTTCAAGTTCAATATAACCGTCTTTTTCTTTGGCCATGTTCACTCTCCCGTTAATATCTCATAACCATCTTTAGTTACAAGAATTGTATGTTCAAAATGTGCCGCTAATGAGTTATCTCTTGTTACGATTCCCCAACCATCTTCAAGCAGCCACACTTCCTTTGTACCTAAACTAAACATTGGTTCTATTGCTAAAGTCATACCACTTTTAAGAATTATTCCTTCACTTTCATGATTACTAAGATTAGGAATATAAGGATCTTCATGTAATTCTTTTCCTACACCATGACCGGTTAGGCAAGTAAATACTCCATACCCATTTTCTTTAGCAACACTTCCTATAGCGGAACAAACCTCGTTTAATTTAATACCTTCTTTAATTACTTTAAGTCCTTCGTATAATGCTTTTTGTGTATCATTAACAAATTTTTCAACTTTTTTATTTACTTTTCCTACTATATAAGTATAAGCTGAATCTGAATGATATCCTTTATATATAGATCCAATATCAACTGAAACTATATCTCCTTGTTTAATAACAGTATTATCAGGGATTCCATGAACAACAACTTCGTTAATGCTAACACAAGCTGAAGCTGGAAACCCTTCGTAATCAAGAAATGATGGAGTAGCACCATGGCTAGTAATGTAATTATATACATAGTCGTCAATTTCTTTAGTTGTCATACCAGGCTTTATAATACTCTTTAAATTATTTAAAACTTCATAAGTTATCTTCCCTGAGGTTTTCATATATTCAATTTCTTGTTTATTTTTAATACTAATCATTATTTACTTCCTATTATTTTTTCAAATTCTTCAAATGTACCTTGAGCAGTTCCATTTGAATTTAATTCAAGTAATATTCCTTTGTTTCTATAATATTCAACAACTGGTAAACAATTTTTTGTATAATTATCAAAACCTTTTATAAAAGTTTCTTCATTATCATCATTTCTTGTTACTAGAGCAATATTACAATCATTGCACATATTTGGAACTTTAGGTGCATTAACACCAGTTAGTCTGTTATATGTTTGTTTACAATTAGGACATATTTGTCTTCCTAATGTACGTTTAAGTGCTAAATCATATTCAACATTTAAAAGTACAGCATAATCAATTTTTAAGTTTAATTCATTAAAGATTTCTTCAATTGCTACTACTTGAGGCATATGTCTTGGATAACCATCTAAGACAAAACCATTCTTAATATCATCTTGCATTAATCTTTTTTTCATTAATTCATTTGTTATCTTATCATCAACAAGTTCTCTTCTAGATTGAAATTCTCTTATTTGTTTTCCTAACTCAGTGTTAGGATCAACTCCCCTTAATAATTCACCAGCAGATATACTTACTGTTCCATACTTTTCATTAAGCATTGTAGCAAAAGTACCTTTTCCTGCAGCTGGTGGTGCTATTAAAATTAAATTCATTCTATCTCCTACTATTATAATTTCTTGATGCAACTGAACTTTCAAGTTGCTTATATGTTTCTAAAATTACTCCAACAGCAATTAATATAGAAGTACCTCCTAATTTAATAGAATCAGAAAGTCCTGTCATTGCTGTAAATAATATTGGAAGCGCAGCTATTATCGAAATAAAGATAGCTCCCATAAATGTTATTCTAGATAATATTTTTGAAATATATTCTTTAGTTTCGCTTCCAGGTCTTATACCAGGAATATACCCACCATTATTATTAAGGTTTTTACTTAATTCTTCCGGATTAATTGTAAAGAATGTATATACATAAGTAAAAAGCATTATTAATAATATATAAAGAATAAATCCTACAGGCGTAGATGTTGATAAATAATTTTTTAATACTAAAATTACTTTCTCACTTTTAACAAAATAAGTTAAGATTGATGGGATTCCCATAATAACACTAGCAATAATAACAGGCATAACACCAGCAGAGTTTAATCTAAGTGGTAAAAATGACTGTTGTCGATG
>JAAZDL010000134.1 GCA_012512795.1 Mycoplasmatota bacterium | reverse complement strand
CAATACAAAATAGCAAGAGAAAGTATAACAACAAATATAGTGACAGTATTTTTATTCTTAAAAAATCTCTTAATAGCAATTTTGATATTATTCATTCTTTTTTCCTCCTACTATAGATAACTAACTTATTATCATCTACACTATTATAATTAATTATAACACAAAAGGAATAATCATTTCAACATTAATACAAATAAAAAAATTAATTCATACGAATTAATTTTTAATCACATATTGGTTGACCAGTTCTTAAATCTCCTCTTCTAACATATACAGTTTTACCACCATAAACTACTTTGCAAAATTTTGCATTATCTGTAGTACCAGTACCATATTTACAAGCTCCAGCGATATCACTTGAGTTAATAATTAATGCAGTACCACATGGAATAGAAGTATTGATAAATCTAAGTTCAGGATCACTATAGTTTTCTCCGCCATCACGACCAACATATCTAATGTCATCATAGTTTACACTATTATCTCCACTTGAAGTTGGCCCTGTATCTGTTTTTCCATATATTGTTTCAAGAATACCATTTAAGTTTGTATCAAGAGTTAATTCAAAGCTATCATCTTTAACAGCAGTTGAACCACTTGTTGTTCTAATTCTAACTGATGCTTTTGGCGGTTCTTCATAAATGTCATAAAATTCAAGTTTATATGTCTTGTTATTTGTAACACTTTCAGAAAATCTACGAATAAAAGCTTCAACGAATTTTTGTTTTGACATAACTAATCTACCAGTAGTTCTATATGTTCCATAATCAACAGCATCTATCATAGAAGCTTCTAAAACTTCTCTGCCTAGATAGAAACCTTCTTCATTAGTAGTTGTAAGTCTATTTACTAAAAGTAACACAGTAATAATAATTAAACCAAGAGCGATTAAGAAATATCCCCAAAATGCTTCTTTCATTATTACTCACCTACCTTTATATAAAAATCGTTAATTCCTAAATAATTTAAGTTTGATGTCTCTAAAAAGCGACTTTTACATTTATTGAAATAATTTAAACCACTTGAATCTGCACTTACATTACATTTATATAGTGAGTTATCCATATAACCTCCACCTCCACCTTCTCTATCTTTGTTGTATCTTCTAATGTTTCTTATAGATTCCGGTGTTAGAGTAAAGCTATATTCTAATAGATTAGGATCTGTATATAGTTTATCAGCAGTAGCATTTATTTTATTAATTGCTGTATTAGCTTTAGCATCAGTCCAGTTATTACCTATTTTTCTAGTGCTAGGGAACATGTTTTTAAGATCTACATTTCTAAATATAAATCCATAACCTTTTGAAGTAGTATTTTCATCACTCCATGCATTACATCCATCTTTTATAACAGGAACCCCATCTATTATTTCATAACAAGTATTAGCACATCCACTTATATCAATTTTATCATTATCATATGTTATTTCACAATCGTATAGATTTGTTACATTATATACATCATATGAACAAGAATAAGTATAATTTTGAAATTTGTCACTACCGTGAGCACTTATTTTAGAAAATTCATAATTAATATCATATGAACCTGTCATACCAGATGTTTTATCACTACTTACTGGATAAACATATTTGCTTAATGGTAAGTATTTTTTACTAGGATCATTTCCTTCACCTTCACTAACAATACCAGTATAACTTTCAACTTGATATTTTTTTGGTTGCCAGAAGTCAGCTTCAGTAACAGCTATAAATGTAGCATAATCATTTACCGGAAGAGATATACCAGTTGTTTTACAATTAGCATTTGTTCTAGTACCTGTACACTCTACTAAATGATGACTTTGAGTTGTGTTACCTCTAGCTATTTCTACTTCTACACCTTTTTTATACTGATAACAATTGTCTGTTTCATCTCTACAATAATAGTTCTTATTTAACTCAGAATCTATTATTTCAACTTTTTTATCAAATAATGTATCTGCTCCATAGTTTTTATCTTCATATTCTATATTTAGACTAATACATTTATCTGGATCAGAACATGATGCTTCTTGCAGAACATAATCTTTTGTAGAAATGTCATTTGTTCCAGATTTTTTAGCCGATACTACTTTAGCTCTATATGTACCGTGATAAGAAGTTGGCACACTATCATAAAAAGCTTTTATTATTTCAAATCTTCCGTTGCTTTGTGAATACATATTACAGTTTTGTAAGTCATATAACAATTGTGCAACTTTATCTACAGTTGCAGTATATGATCTATATGCAACATCTTCAGCATTTTTAGCAACATTATAATCTCCAGCTGAACCTCTATTACATCTACCGCTTGAATAAGAAGTAGAGCAGTTACAAGAATAAGATGACGTGCTTCCATCAGCGTTAGTACTAGTACAGGTATCACAATCACAACTACTAGTTGAGCATCCAGAGGCGCTATTATAACTACCGCTACTTGTACTATTTGTGCTAGAACCTTTAGTTAAGTTAAATTGCATACCAACTTTAGTTCCTGATGTAATTGAATAATTGTTATATTTTTCAGTATTTCCTTGTTTTGGCCAGTATAATACATACTTAATAGGATTTAAATATGTACTTGCTGTACACGATCCATGACAACCACTACCTGAGTAGCATTGTGCTCCAGGACCAGTAACTTCATCAGGTTTTCCAGAATTACTTGCCATTTGCCAATCATATAAAGCTTCAGCTTTTTTCCAATTATTATATGCTGTCATCATTGATTTTACAGCTTCGTCATATCTTTGTAACCAAGTTTTTCCGTTTATTGGATCTGGTTTATCGTAATATATTTCAGATGTACATTGCCTTTTTTGAAGAACAACACTTGTTAATTTATAATCTGGTGATGGTGATAGTATATTTTTTACTTCACCAGTTGCAAGTAACTTAGGTGCTATATCATAACTAAATTGCATTCCTGCATAAACTCTAGTTTTATTTGCTAAGTAGAATGTTATATCTTCACGACAATATATATTACATACATCTGTGTTAACACCATATTTTTCACTAAAGTTAAATTCTTCTACATCTTCTTCAAAACAAGAATTAAGAATACAGTTCATATAAGGATCTTCTTTGCTTCCTTTTACATATGTATCATATTCACCTTTGCCAAATATATCATCTCCCTCACAAGAACTTGGAAGATCTTCAATAGGATCAAAGTTGCTACATTTTACTGTATCATCGCAAGGACATTTAACATATATTGAACCTCCAACAGTAGTTGTTGGTATATAATTTGCTAGTGATTCTTCTTCATTTTTTTGATTTAGTGCAAACGTCATCATAACTTGAGTTTTATTTTCACCAGCACAGTTTACATATTGTCTTATATATCCTGCTTTTCCACCCCACTCTTTTAATGTAACAGTATAAGTCCATTTTAATATTACGCCTTTTTTAGCATATCTATCACATGTTTTGCTTCCTTCGATTTGAATAGTACAATGTTCTTTATCACACCATCCACTAGAAATTCTATCGTCTTCAACAACAACACCTTTTTCATCTTTTATAGTAACTTGAACTTTACAGCCACTATTTTTTACTTTGCCAAGTAACTCATCTTTAGTACATGCAACTTGAATTTTACTAAATTCAGTAGGTAATTCAACTTCGATTGAACCTCCTTCTTCAGTTATTCTACTTGCGTTAACTTTAGGTTTTTCATATTCAGCACTACTAGATAAACTATCAAAAAATTCTTTAGCACCTTCTTCTTTATGAACTTTATTAAATAATTCTATACCTTGTAAGTATGTATTATAACCATCTTTTGTATAAATTATACCAGTTCCAGGAGAAGAAGTTGACCCTGCATATTTGTTTTTAACAACATGCTCTGCAGTGTTTCCATATACTGGTGTATTTGATATATAGTTAAATGCTTCTGGGTTTTCATGGCCTAGTCCATCAGAGTAAGATAAAACATTGCTAGTTTTTCCTTTTTCCTGATTCCAGTATGCTACCCACATACGAAGAGCAATAGTAACCGCATCATAACTATAGTATCCACTATCAGAAGCAGTTTTATATACATATGTCTTTTTGCCATCAGAACCTGTAACTTCTTTAACAGTATTAGATAAAATTAAACCAAGTCCACAAAAATAATAATCATTTACAGAAGAACATACACTAAGATCAACATTTTCATTTAAGCAATATGCTTGCCCACCTGGAGCAGCACTACCTGGTTGAATACAATAAGTAGGATCTTGAACTGCTGATGATGTTATAGCATATTTATATAAATATAGAGGTATCGGTCCATATTCTTGATATTTCAATTGAGTTTCAACAGCTTCTTTTCCTAAATGTCTTACATAGAAAACATATCTATTAAATGTACTAGTACATGCACATTTACTTTTTTTACAATTAGAATTACAAGTGTTTTTTGCTGTTCCATTTGTATTGTAATATTTTGCACCATTAGGATAATCTCCGCCAGGAATTGTACAAGTATAATATTGTTTAGATTGCAATAAAGCAGCAGTATATTTACAAGTTCCATATGTGTATATAGATCTACAACTTGAATAACTATCTTTGTAACCACCACAATAGTACATTTTTTTAACAGTTGCACTACATGTACAAGTTCCTGCATTATAACAAGCACTATTATATTGTTTACACCAATTAATTGCCTCAGTCGGAGTTGCAAAATCAACATAACCTGTTGCAGTACTAGTTACTGTTGTTTTATAAGAAGTATAGTTTTTATATGTCCAATAGTTTCCGTTAAAATAACCACCAATACTCCTGCTTCCAACAGTTTTAATCGTTACTTTAGGTGCTGCTTCAGATCCAACAGCATATATTGTATTAGTATTTACATTAAATAAGAATAAAGTTAAAAACAAACTTAATCCAAGATAGATAAATTGCTTTTTCATTTTATTTCCCCCTTCTTTTTATATACCCTAATTTTAACAAAATAAACAATTGCTACAACAATAATTGGTATTACAACATAAAACCAATATTTTCCAACATAATAAAGAGCTTTTTCAAAAAAAGACATAGAACTAATTTTATTTTTTTCAATAACAGAATCCATAATTTTATCAATTTTTTCTTCTTCTATTTTTGAACTATCATAATCAGCTTGACATATTTCTTCATTAGGATTTTGTTCACAAAATTCTGTTCCTACATATTTATTATAGGCAGGAACTGTGTATTTTAAAGTTTTAAGTAATTCTCCAGGACAACTTGAAGAATCATTTGCATAAATTTTAAATGTATATGTTTTTGCTTTAAAATGTAAGTATGAATTTATAATATATGAATTATCAAAATCACTATTTATTGCATTATATTCTTTAGTATTCTCAGTATCTGTTACTTTTACTGTAACATCTTCTCTGGGGGTACAGATTAGTAATTTGTAATAATACTCTGCAACATACTCTTTTAATACTTTATTACCATTTTCATCTAGCGTTTCATAAAGATGTGATACATCTTCTTGAAAAAGTATCTCTACATCCTCCGCCCAATCATTTAATTCCTTATCTTCACATACTGCAAAAACATTTGTTCTTGCGAAAAACAAACTTAATGCTATAAGAGACAAAAGTAATATTCTCTTCATATTTCACCTACTTTATTCTATATTAAATTATAACATAAGACTTTTAAATTGTATAGTTTAAATTTTATGTTTAATTTTTCTAAATATTATTCTCGCTGGTACTACTGCTATTGCTGTTCCAAGTGCGACTAATCCAAGTTTGATACCGTAATTTATTGTGATTTCTTTTAGTGTTTCCATAACAGTTTTCTTTTTTTCTTCTGGTGGTGCAACTTGTTCATTTGTGATTTTTTCTTCGTAATTTTTTATAGCTCCTTCAAATATATCTTTATTAATTTCATATGATAAAAACTGAGATGAGCAAACTGTTAATTTACTTTTATAGTTTTCACATTCTTCAGTATCATAATACGGGTTGTAATATTGAAGATTAATATATATTGTTAAAAGACTATTATCACAACTTATTAATGTAGTTTTAACAGGAATTTTCATGGAAGTTCCTTGAGGGACATTTTTAATTTCAACTTCACTACTTGAACTACCATTATATATATGGTCTTTATATATTAAATAAAGTCCTTCATTTACATTATGAAATGTTACTGTGAAAGTTTTAGAACTACTATTATAACTTGTTTCGTAACTTATATTACTAGCTAGTTTTCCTAGTTCTACTTGTTTTGTATAATCACAGTCATCAGTTGCTGCTAACACTAAACAAGGTATTAACAAAAATATAAAAATAATTATTTTTTTCATTACTTTTCCTCCTTACCAATATATTTTGCATGAACTACTAATCTTTTATTACCAGTTCCGGTGCATGTTGACAAAGTCAGTATTTTATCTCCAAATTCTAGTTTTTCCGAAGATTTAAATGCACTTCTTCCTTTAATTAGACTAACAAATTTATTAAAAGATTTCTTAGAATCAAATGAAGTTTTTAAATAGTCAGTAGTATAGTCTACTCTATATGCAGAAAATATTTTAAATAAATAAGATCCATCTGGGGTATCATAACTAATTATCATATTAGATTCTTTCTTTCTCCATGAAGAATTTAATACATTATGTAACGTTCCAAACATTGTTTTATTTAACATACTGTGTCCATATATAATAGTATTTGAATCAAAAGTATTATGATTATTTCTATAGTCCATATATATCCAACCCATACTAGTTTTCTTTTTATAAAAATCTCTTTTTAAATAATAACTGTTATCAGAATGTTGAACAACTGGATAAGAAATGTTAGTGTTATCGATAGATAAATACCCTACAGTTTCTTTATTTATCTTTTTAAGAGATGAAAATACTTTAGAAAAAGTATATTTCGATTTAATTTCTTCTTCACTTAATTCTTCTTCTAAATTAACATCTCCATCATTAAGTTCTTCATCAATAAGAGTTTCATTCATTATTTCAAGGTTGAGTTTATCTATACTAAGTTTTTCAACATATGCATAAGATTTAACAATAATCAAAGAAACTAAACTTAAATAAGTAAACAAAATAAATATAAGTTTTAAATTGTTAAATGTAAGTTGTTTAAATAAGTTGTTTAACACAAAAGATTTTGAATAAACTATTCTAAATTCACATGTATAATCTATTTTACATTTTTTATTTAATTGCTTTAACCAAGAAAAGTTTTCTGTTATAAAATTACCTTTATCAGCTGATTGATGAAGAAAAACAACTATGTTTCTTGACTCATCATTTTTAACAAGATCAATTATTGTAGTGATTAGTTCTTTAGAAAACACATATATATGTACTGATTTTAAATTATAATTAATTCTTAGAAACTCTTCTATATCTTTAGCCATAGTAGGATAATCTTCTTTAATAATTAAATTTTTCATATAATATAGTGTTTCATAGTCAAAAGCATCTTCTTGAAGCATAAATCTATCTGATATTTTATATTTATTATGCACTTTAACTTTGATTTTTTTATTTTCAAATTT
>JAAZDL010000133.1 GCA_012512795.1 Mycoplasmatota bacterium | reverse complement strand
TTGAAAATGGTTCAGTTATGATGGGACAAATAGCTGGCCTTTGTAAAGAAATAAAACCAGTTAAAGAAATTTTAGATAACATAGTTAAAGAAGGAAAAGAAGAACTAAAAAAACTAACACATAGATATAAGGATTTAGTATGATAAAAGAATTAAAAATAAAAGACAAAATATTATCTTTTCCTTTAATTCAAGGAGGAATGGGAGTAGGAGTATCTTTATCTAATTTAGCAGGTTCTGTTATGAAAGAAGGCTGTATGGGAGTAATTAGTTCTGCTCATACTGGTTATCGTAAGAAAGATTTTTTTAATAATCCTGTTAAAGCAAACTGTGAAGCAATTAAAGAAGAAGTTAAAAAAGCAAGGAAAATTTCCGAAAATAAAGGACTACTTGGAATAAATATTATGGTTGCTCTTAAAGATTATGCAACATATGTTAAAGTAGCTGTTGAATCAAAAGTTGATGCTATTATATCAGGAGCAGGTCTTCCTTTAGATTTACCATCATATGTAAAAGATTCAAATATTTTGTTAGCTCCAATTGTTTCTAGTGGAAAAGCAATTGATTTAATATGTAAAGTATGGGATAAAAGATATAATACAACACCTGATTTTGTTGTAGTTGAAGGTAGTAAAGCTGGAGGACATCTAGGGTTTAAAAAAGAAGATTTAATTGATGATAAGTGTGACTCGTTAGAAAATATATTTTTTGATGTTAAGGAAAAACTAAGTTTGTTTAGTGAAAAATATAATAAAAACATCCCGATTTTTGTTGCTGGTGGTATATATGATGGAAAAGATATAGCTCACTTTTTAAAATTAGGAGCATCCGGTGTACAAATGGGAACTAGATTCATCGCAACTGAAGAATGTGATGCTGATATTGAATTTAAAAAAGCAGTAATTGAATCAACTGAAGAAAATATTCAAATTATTCAAAGTCCTACTGGATTTCCTGGTAGAGGGATTATGAATACATTTATGGAAAATAATAAAAAAAGAGGAAATATAACTGTTAAAAAATGTTTAAATTGTCTAACACCTTGTAATCCTAGTGATACTCCTTATTGTATTAGTATGGCATTAATTCAATCAGCGCAAGGAAATGTTAATAATGGATTAGTTTTTGTAGGCACAAATGCATATAAAATAAAAGAAATGACAACTGTTAAAAAATTAATAGACGAATTAAAAGATTCTACTAAAAAGTATTTGGAGAATAATCAATGAAAATAGGATTTTTATTTGCTGGTCAAGGATCAGAATATGTAAGTATGGGAAAAGAATTGTATGATGAGTATAAAGAAGCAAGAAATGTTTTTGATA
The DNA here is from genome assembly GCA_012512795.1 of Mycoplasmatota bacterium. Taxonomy (GTDB): domain Bacteria; phylum Bacillota_I; class Bacilli_A; order RF39; family UBA660; genus CAG-1000. The sequence goes on along the minus strand of JAAZDL010000133.1, from coordinate 13,681 downwards.
ATATAAATTTAGACTTTGATGTTAAAAATCTTTGTTTTAATGGCCCTTATGAAATCCTTCATGATACAAAGTATGCTCAAAGTTGTATTTTAGCAACATCTTTAGCTATTGCAGAAGTAGTAAAGTCTTATGGAATTGTACCTAGTTATGTAGCAGGACTTAGTTTAGGAGAATATTCTGCTTTGTGTTATGCTGGTGCGTTTGATATATGCACAGCACTTGAAATAACTAAAGAACGCGGAAGAATAATGGCAGATGCCCTTAAAGAAGGGACAACATCTATGGCAGCTGTTATCGGTTTAGATGAAGAAATAATAAAAAAGATATGTAATGAAGTTAGTGAAAACTATGGTGTTTGTGAAATAGCAAATTATAATGCGCCTGGACAAATTGTTATAACTGGTGAAAATAATGCTATTAAAATAGCAGAAGAAAAATTATTAGAAAAAGGTGCTAAAAGAGTAATTAAAACAAATGATAGAGCATTTCATAGTTCGCTACTTGAAGATGCATCTAAAGAACTTAAAAAAGTATTACAAAGTAAAACAATTAAAAAACCTAATATAAAAGTTGTTTATAATATTAGTGGAAAAGAAGAACATAAAAACTTAGTAGATGTACTTACTAATCAAATTAAATCAAGTGTATATTTTAAAAATCAAGTAGAATATATGATTAATAAAGGAGTTAATACTTTTATTGAAATAGGTCCTGGCTCAGTACTTAAAGGCCTTGTTAAAAGAATTAATAGTGATGTTAAAGTATATAGTGTTGATTCAGTTAAATCAATAAATGAAATGTTAAGTGAGGTAAAAGAAAATGAATAATAAAAAAGTTGCATTAATTACTGGAGCTAGCCATGGAATTGGAAAAGAAATATCAATTAAAATGGCTAGTGAAGGATATGATATTGTTATTAATTATAATAGTGATATTAAAGTAGCTAAAGAAACTAGTGAAATATGTAAAAAACTAGGTGCTAAAGTAATATGTATAAAAGCAAATGTATCTAATTATCTTGAAGTAGAAAAAATGTTTGAAGAAGTTTTAAATGAATTTGGAAGAATTGATGTACTAGTAAATAATTCAGGTATTACTAAAGATAATTTATTACTTAGAATGAACGAAAGTGATTTTGATGATGTTATAAGTGTTAATTTAAAAGGAACATTTAATTGTATTAAACAGGCAATAAAACCTATGATGAAAGCTAAAAGTGGAGCTATTATTAATATGGCTAGTGTAATTGGCTTAGTTGGTAATGTAGGTCAAGCAAATTATGCAGCTAGTAAAGCAGGAGTAATAGGACTTACAAAATCAACAGCTAAAGAACTAGCTCCAAGAGGAATAAGAGTTAATGCTATAGCTCCTGGATTTATTCAAACTAGAATGACGGATAAATTAGATGATAAAATAAAAGATGCTATTTTAACAAATATTCCATTAAATGAATTTGGAACTACTGAAGATATAGCTAATACTGTAGTGTTTTTAGCTAGTGAAAATAGTAGATATATAACTGGACAAGTCATTAATGTAGATGGCGGAATGGTAATGTAGGTGAATATATGAAAAGAAGAGTTGTAATAACAGCTATGGGTTGTATTTCTCCAATTGGAAATACTGTAGATGATACTTGGAAATCAATTAAAGATTATAAATGTGGGATTGCTCCAATTACTAGTTTTGATAGTGGTGAATTTAAAGCTAAATTAGCAGCAGAAGTTAAGAATTTAGATATGGAAAAATATTTTAGTGCTCGTGAATTAAAGTTTAATGCAAGGTTTACTCAGTTTGCAAGAATAGTATCAAAGCAAGCAATGGAAGACTCTAAAATAAATTTATCTAAAATAGATTGTAATCGCTTTGGTGTTATTATAGCCTCTGGAATAGGTGGACTTTTAGTTATTGAAGATACTTGTAAGACTTTAATAAATGATGGTCCTTCTCGTGTATCTCCCTTTTTTATACCAACAGCTTTAGTAAATTTAGCAGCAGGAAGTGTAGCAATTGATGTAGGAGCAAAAGGACAATGTTCTTCAGAAGTTACAGCATGTGCAGCAGGAAGTCAAGCTATAGGAGAAGCTTTTCATAAAATAAGAGATGGATATGAAGATATAATGTTAGCTGGAGGTAGTGAAGCTAGTATTACTCCTCTAGCAATATCGGGATTTTCATCAATGAGAGCTTTATATACTGGAGAAGATCCTGCTAGAGCAAGTATTCCATTTGATAAAGAAAGAAGCGGTTTTGTTATGGGTGAAGGAGCTGCAGTTTTATTATTAGAAGAATTAGAACACGCTAAGAAAAGAAATGCTAAAATATATGCAGAAGTTGTAGGATATGGAACAAGTTGTGATGCTTTCCATATAACTGCCCCTATTTCTGATGGAAGTGGAGGAGCTTTAGCAATTAAAAGATGTTTAGATGATGCTTCTGTAAAAATAACAGATGTATCTTATATAAATGCACATGGCACAAGTACGCCGTTAAATGATGGAATAGAAACATTAGCAATTAAGAGTGTATTTGGCAGTCATTCTTATGATTTAGCTGTATCATCAACTAAATCAAATACAGGACATTTACTTGGAGCAGCAGGAGCAGTAGAAGCTGTTATCACAGTTAAAGCTATTCAAGATAGTTATATTCCAGCAACTATAAATTATAAAGTTAAAGATGAAAATTGTGATTTAGATATAGTTGCAAATAAAGGAAGAAATAAAGAAATTAAATACGCTATGAGCAATTCGTTAGGTTTTGGTGGACATAATGTATCACTATTATTTAAGAAATGGGAGGTTTAGATGTTATATAATTCAAATCAAATTCAAGAAATAATACCTCATCGTTATCCTTTTTTATTAGTGGATGCTATTGAAAATATTAGTGAAGACTTAAAAACAATAATTGGTAGAAAATGTATTACAGCTAATGAAATGCAATTTCTAGGACACTTTCCTCAAAAACATGTTATGCCAGGAGTATTAATCGTTGAAGCTCTTGCTCAAACAGGATGTGTATTACTTTTATCAAGAAATGAAAATAAAAATAAACTTGCTTTTTTCGCAGGTATTAATAAGTTTAGATTTAAAAAACAAGTTATTCCAGGTGATGTACTTAATTTGAAAGTTACTTTTACAAGTGAAAAATCCGGAGTATACTTTGCTGATGCTACTGCGTATGTTAACGATAAAATAGTTGCAAGTGGTGAAATTATGTGTGTACTAGGTGATAATTAATGATTACAAATATTGGTTGCGATATTGTTTCTATAAATAGAATAAGTAAGCAAAAAGATGAGTTTTATAAAAGAGTATTAACTAGTAAAGAACAAGATATTTATTTAAGTTTAAATAATAATCAAAAACCAAAGTTTTTAGCAGGTCGTTTTGCTGCTAAAGAAGCAATATTTAAATCTTGTAATGAAACAAAAATTCTTTCAAATATTGAGGTGTTAAATGATAAAAGTGGTAGACCTTATTGTAATATAGAAGGATTTAATATTAGTGTGTCTATTTCACATGAAGAAGAATATGCTATTGCTTATGCAATTTGCGAAAAAGTTAAAGAGGTGTAAAATGTCATTATGTAAGAAATTAGGAGCTCTTTTTATATTACCAGTTATGTGGTTTAGTGCTCACATTTATCGTAGAAAATCTACAAAAGAAAAATATGAAAGACTTCAAAAATGGTCTGCATTCTTTATTAAATACTTAGGGTTTAATATTGAAGTAGAAGGAAAAGATAATATTCCAAAAGAAGGAGCTGTATTATTTGTTTCTAATCATCAAGGAACATTAGATCCTGCTGTTATAATATCTTCAATAGATACCCCTATGACTTTTATATCAAAAAAAGAAAATGAAAAATATTTAGTTTTTGGAACTTGGGCAACTACCATAGGAGTAATATTTTTTAATCGTGAAACTAGAGAAGGTAATATTCATATGCTTCGTGAAGCAGCAAAAAGATTAAAACTTGGAGAGAGATTATTAATCTTTCCTGAAGGAACAAGATCATGGGGTAGTAAAATGAATGCATTTAAACATGGTTCTTTGCAACCAGCATATTTATCTAAAGCTACTATAGTTCCGATAACTTTAAATAATTCTTATAATATACTTAATAAAAAAGCAAAAAATAAAAATATTAAAATAACTTTTGGTAAACCTAAGTATTTTAATGATTATAAAAAGTATAGTTATGAAGAAATGTCAGATATATTATTTAAAGAAATAGATAAAAATATAACACATGAAAAAAAATAAATGTCTTATCATTTATTTTTTCTTATTGTTACCTCACCACAGTTTAATATAACTTGTGTATTATCTTCTTTTCTAATTATTAAACAAGCGTTATTATCAATGTCTTCAACATAAGCAGTGTAGCTTGTGTTATTTTCATTTACAGTAATATAAGTATGTAATATATTAGAGTGTTCTTTATATTTTTTTAAGAAAGTAAGAGATTCTAATTCATTATAATATTTATTTAGAAACATAAGTATATCTATAATTAAACTATTTCTACTTACAAAATTATCGGTGAAGTTTTCTATACAACTAACTGTTTTTGATAAATTATTTTTGAATTTAGTTTTATGAACATTTAAACCTATGCCTAAAATCATATAATCAATATTGGTATTATTTGAATTAAGCACACTTTCACATAATATCCCACCAATTTTTTTATCGTTTATATATAAATCATTAATCCATTTTATAGAACTATTAATACCATAATTTTTATTTATAGCATCAAATACAGCTACACTAGCACAAGCAGTAATTTTTAAAAAGTCATGTATTGATGAAGTAGGCTTAAGAAGAATACTCATATATATACCTTTATCTTTTGGCGAAAAATATTCTTTTCCATTTCTTCCTTTTCCTTTAGTTTGAGAATTACTAATACATACATATCCTTCTTTTTTTTGATATGCTTTTTCTTTAACATAGTCATTTGTAGAACTAATAGAATCAAATATATCAATTTCATAATAAAAATCATTAATATGTGACAATATTTCTTCTTTATTTAATAAATCTTCTTTATTATTTTTCATAATATCTCCATTAATAATTATACTATATTTTTACTAATTTGTCTTTTGTTTTATTGAAACCTTTTACTATATAATGTGTCTATATTATAGGAGACAATTAATGGAAAGTATAAATAAAATAATAAAGCTATCAAATGAATGTTTAAATTGTAAAGTTCCTTTTTGTAGCAAAGAAGGATGTCCTATAGAAACTAAAATACCTGAGTTTATTTCTAAAATAAAAAAAATAAATTTGAAGAATCTTATAATATATTACAAGAAAATAATATAATGAGTGATATATGTTCTTTCATATGTCCATCTGAAAAGATGTGCCAAAATAAATGTATTAAAGGTATAAAAGGTTCTTCTGTTGAAATAAAATTATTAGAAAACTTTGTAAATAGTTGGGCTAAAATAAATAACATAGAATATAATTATAATTGTAAAACTAAGAAAAATATAAAAGTAGCTGTTATAGGAAGCGGTCCATCTGGTATTTCTTGTAGTGTAGAATTAACTAAGTTAGGATATGATGTAACAATTTATGAAAAAGAAACTAATATAGGAGGACTCCTTAGGTACGGTATACCAGATTTTAGACTAAGTAAAGATATATTATGTGACTTAGAAAAAAAACTTAAAAAACTTAATATTAAAATAGTTACAAATAGTGAATATGGAAAAGATATTACTATAAATAATCTGAAAAAGAACGGTTATAAATCTATTTTTTTAGCATGTGGTGCATCTAAAGGTATAACATATAAACTATCTAATAATAATAGTAATATATATGAAGCAAATGATTTTTTAAATAAATATCATAAATCTAAAATAGATAAAGATTTAGGTACTGTTGCCATTATTGGTGGTGGTAATGTAGCAATGGATGTTTCAAGAATATGCAAAAAATTAAATTCTAAAGAAGTTTATGTTTTATATAGAGGCCCAGTTCAAAAAATGAGTGCAAGAGAAAAAGAGATAAACAGTGTTATAAAAGAAAATATAAAAATAATGCACCTAACTAAAGTACTTAGTTGTACTCATGAAAATAATAAACTAAAATATATAACTTGTATAAAGACTGAAACTAAAGAAAATAATATTATTGAAATTGAATCAAGTGAGTTTAATCTTAATGTGGATGCAATAGTTTTTGCTATAGGTAATATACCTAATAGAGAATTATTTGAAAAAGAAGGATTACTTTTTACTGACTTTTTATTAAAAGTTGATGAAAACATGATGACAAATATTAAAGGAGTTTTCGCAGGTGGAGATTTAATACAATCAAAAGCATCAGTATGTGAAGCTATTAAAACTGGAAAAATAGCTGCGGAGAATATCGAAAAGTATTTAAATATATGATATAATTAGTTAAATTCAAAAAGAAGGAGCTAATTTATTTTGATAAACAGAAAAACTAAAACTATTATAGATTTTGATTCAGTATTTAAAGAATATAATTCATATGTTTTTAAAATAGTAATTAATGAGAGCAATAAAATGCTTACAAAAGAAGATCAAGAAGAATTAGTTTCTGATATATTCTTTCAATTATGGAAAAATCAAAAAAATATAAAAGATATTAATAAAATAAAATCATATATTGGTCAAATAGCAAAAAATACTACTAAGAATAAATTAAGAACTATAAAAGATCAAGTGAGTTTTGATGAAAACATTTTAGTGGATTTTAAATCTAGCTCAGATTCATATCATGCTAATGAACAATTGAAATTAATAAATGAAGAATTAAAAGAAATGAATGAAGACGATAGAGATATATTTATAATGTATTATTACAATAATAAAAAAGTAAAAGATATTGCTGTTATAAAAGATATGAAAATATCTACAATTAAAACTAGATTACATAGAATTAGAAAAAAATTAAAAAGATTTTTGATGAAAGAAGGATTTTAAAATGGATATTCAAAAAATTTATAATAATTTACAAGGTAAAATAGCTTTAGATAATTTTAAAAAAGAAAGAGATCATATAAGACGAAATAAAAAAACAGCTGTGTTTTTAATTTCTGCATTTGCTATATTATATACATGTATGTCAGTTGACAAGAAATTAAAAGAAAAAAAACAAATTATATAGGAGAAAAATATGAAAAAAATAAAAAAGTTAGTTATTCCAGTAGCTGGGATGGGAACAAGATTTTTACCAGTGACTAAAAGCATTCCAAAAGAAATGCTTCCTATAGTTGACATTCCAACAGTTGAATTATTGCTAAAAGAAGCAGCTGATGCTGGTATTGAAGAAGTATTATTTATAACAAGTAGAACTAAAAATAGTATTATAGATCATTTTGATATAGATTATGAATTAGAAGATAAACTTTTAAAAAATAATAAAATTAATGAATTAAATAAAATAAAAGATTTAAATAAAATGATGAAGATATTTTCTATAAGGCAAGGAAAGCCTCTAGGAAGTGGTCATGCTGTTCTTCTTGCAAAGTCTTGGGTTGGAAATGAAAACTTTGCTGTGATGTATGGAGATGACATAATTAAAGGTGGATGTGCTTTAAAAGAATTAATAAATGTATATGAAAAATATGATTCTAATGTAATAGGGCTTCAAGAAGTAAAACATGAATTAACTAACAAGTATGGAATTGTATCATTAGAAGATGAAGAAAGTTTAAAAATAAATGCTTTAGTTGAAAAACCTAAAATAGATGAGGCACCTAGTAATTTAGCTGGTTTAGGTAGATATATTTTAAAACATGAAATATTTCAAGAACTAGAAGATATACCAAAATCTAAAAATGGAGAATATCAATTAACTGATGCTATGGCATCTCTTATGAAAAAACAAAGCTTTCATGGGTGTAAATTTAGTGGCACATACTATGATATTGGTAGCCAACTTGGATACATTCAAGCAAATATTATGTATGCTTTAGATAGAGAAGAACTAAAAGAACAATTACTTGAGTTTATAAATCAAATAAAGAAGTAATGTTCTTTTTTTATGTGAAAATTTTATGATATATTTCTTTTTTCTTTAATTATTTTTATTTTATGATATAATATCAAAGCCCAAAGGAGAAGATATGATAAGAAAAATAAGTAATTTTATGGATGCATTTGTAAAAAGTGAATATACTTTTTTGATATTTTTAACTATTGTAATATATTTTATTATTAAATTGATATCTAAAATAATATTTAGAATTTATATGAGTATTAATGATGATTCAAGAGATAGATTTTTGTATAAACAAAAATTAAATATTTTATCTAATATTATCTTTTTGATTAGTACATTTTTCTTATGGGAAACACATCTTTCTAACATAATAACATTAATCAGTTTTATTTCAGCTGGAGCAACTATTGCTTTAAGAGAAATTATATTTAATTTTTTCTCAGGGATTTATATAAAAATAAAAAAACCATTTCAATTAGAAGATAGAATAGAAATTGGTAATGATAAAGGTGATGTTATTAATATATCTAATTTAAGTTTTGAAATATTAGAAATAGCAAATGAAATAAATGGAGAACAAAGTACAGGTAAAATAATACATTTACCTAATAGCGTAATATTTAATTTACCTCTTAAAAATTATGTAAAAGCTTTTAAATATATATGGAATGAAATTACTATTAAGATTCCACTAGATGCTGATGTACTTGAAACTAAAAAAGTATTGTATAAAATTATTAATAATAACCAAGTTATTAAAAGAATACCTCAAAAAATGCTTAGACAAATAAATGGAGCAAGTTTAGATTATAGAATCTATTTTAATAATTTTGAGCCAATTATTTACACTAAAGTAGTAGATAGTCATATTGAATTATATGTAAGATATTTAATCCATCCTAAAAAAGCTAGAAATGTAGAAAATGAAATATGGTTAGATATATTAAAATCTTATAAAAATGAAGAAATTGTTTTGTTAAGAGATTAGAATTTTTCTTTTAAACCAATAATTTATTTGTTATAATTTTTATATAACAATTATTGCCTTGTGGCCAAGTGGTAAGGCTCTGGACTCTGACTCCAGCATTCATAGGTTCGAATCCTATCAAGGCAACCATATTGATATAAGTAAAGTCTATAAAATAGACTTTTTATATATAATAAAATTATGTTATAATATCTAAATACAGGAGTTATAAGATATGAAAGAAATAAAAGCTGTAGTTTTTGATATGGATGGTTTAATGTTTGATACTGAAAAGTTATGGTTAGAATCAGTAATTAAAACAAATGAAGAGTATGGATATAATGTTCCTTTTGATACTGCTGTTGAATGTGTTGGTAAAAGAAAAGACTATACTAAATCAAAATTAAAAGAAGTATTAGGCGAAAACTTTGATGCTGATAAATTTCGCGAATTAAATGTTATGTTTATGAATGAAGATGTAAACAAGAATGGATTAAGAGTAAAAAAAGGACTCACCGAACTTTTAGAATTCTTATATGAAAAAAATATTAAAATTGCCATAGCTTCATCTTCTAGCAACAAAGAAATAGAAAAAAGATTAAAAGAAGCTAATATATCATTAAAATATTTTGATTCTATAATAGGAGGATATTTAGTTAGTAAACCTAAGCCTGATCCGGAAATATATTTAAAAAGTTGTGAGATATTAAATGTTAATCCGAAAAACGCACTTGCTCTTGAAGATTCAGAGTATGGAGTTATCTCAGCATCTAAAGCTGGAATGAAAGTTATTTTGATCCCTGATATAAAACTTCCTAGTAAAGAAATACAAAATTTAGCATATAAAACTCTAAATAATTTATTAGAAGTAATAGATTTATTTAATTAAAATAAATATGATATAATAAAAATGAAAGGATGATAAAATGATTTTAGTATTATTAAGACATGGAGAGAGTACTTGGAATAAAGAAAATAGATTTACAGGTTGGACTGATGTTGAACTTACTGAAAAAGGAAAACAAGAGGCCAGAAATGCTGGTATTTCTATGAAAAATAAAGGCTTTATTTTTGATGTAGCCTTTACTTCAGTTTTAAAAAGAGCTACTGATACTTTAAATTTAGCTTTAGAAGAAATGAATTATAAACTTAACATAAAATATAGTTGGAAATTAAATGAAAGACATTATGGAGCACTTCAAGGTTTAAATAAAGATGAAACTAGAAAAAAATATGGTGATGAACAAGTCCATATATGGAGAAGAAGTTATGATGTTAAGCCACCAGCTTTAGAAATTAATGATGAAAGATATCCGGGTAATGATATTAAATACAAATTATTAACTAAAGACCAACTGCCTTTATCTGAAAGTTTGAAAAACACTTTAAAAAGAACTATAGAGTATTACAATTCTGATATTATTCAATATTTAAAAAATAATAAAAATGTACTAGTTGTAGCTCATGGAAATAGTATTAGAGCTATTATTAAACATATTGAAAAAATTTCTGATGAAGAAATAATGAAAGTTGAAATTCCAACTGGAATACCATATGTTTATGAATTTGATAATGATTTAAATATTATAAGTAAATATTTTATAGAAGAGTAAATTTAGCTTACTCTTTTTTATTGTTAGAATATATTATATAATTAATCTAGGTGATAAATATGGTTATTTTAGATATATGCTCTAATCCTGAAGTTTTATCAGTAATTAAGATTGTTAATCTAGTTATTTTAATAATTAAAATATCAATTCCACTAATACTTATTTTGATAGGGATGATTGATATGACTAAAGCTATTACTGAAAAATCTGAAGACGATATAAAAAAAGCTCAACTTGGGCTTGTTAGAAAAGCAATTGCTGCGATAATTATATTTTTAATGCCTTCTTTAATAAATTTAATTGTAAAAGTTGCTGATGTTAATAATAATTATATTGCTTGTATGAATAATGCAACAAAAGAAGGTATAGAAAATGCATATATATCTAGAGCATCAGAACTAGTATCTAAGGCTGAAGAGAGCAAATCTTATACTGATTATGCTAAAGCTAAAGCATATATAAGTAATATTAATAATACAAGTACTTATAATGATTATGCTACAAGATTAGAAGTAGTATATCAAGAAATTGAAGCTGCTATGAAAGAAAATAATAATAGTGGAGGTAACGCTTCAAATGATAATAATACTACTGTTAAAGGTAAATATGTATCTCCTCTTAAAGAAACACCAGGTGGGTACTATGGTACTCAAAATAATACTTATTGTACTTATAAAAATGGAAATCAATCTATTGTTCATGATTTAATGCTTAATGAAGGAACTTCTGTTTATGCTTCTTTTGATGGGACAGCTATTTTTTCTCAAGTATATTGTGTTGTTAACGGAAAGAAGTATCTATGGTCTTATGGTAATAAAATACAAATAAATGGAAATGCTGGTGAAAATATAGTTATGGGACATTTTAGTTCTTTTGTAATAAGTAACAAAAATATAAAAGGTGATATAACAGATTCTTGTAATACATATTTTTCTAATTGTGGAGCAGCTTATTGTTCTAACGGAACTGTTTATACTACACTTGCAACTGAAAGTGTAAAAGCTGGTCAGTTAATTGGATATACTGGAAATACAGGTAATTCAGATGCTCCACATTTGCATGTTGAATTAAAAGATCCTTCTTCACCTAGTAATTGTGTTGTTGATCCATGGAAAGACTACTTTGGTCTTAGATAATGAGTTTTGACCAAGACAAGTAAATATGATATAATGATTATTACTTGTTTTTATTTGAGGTGAAAAATATTGAAAAACTTGGTAATGCTAGCTCTATTAATACCGCTAATGTTTGCTGATGTTAATGAGAGTAAAACTATAGATTTTGAATATATGGATTTACATATAGATTCTGTAGTATCTGATTTTAAAGAAAAATATGATAATTATATAAAAGAAAATTATTTTAATGGTGAACATAAAGAAGATATAATAAAAAAATTAAATAAATATTTAAATTCTACTTTAAAAGGTAAAGGAGAATTTATAACTGAATATTCATTAGAAGTAGGAATAGATCCTTATTTAGCAACTGCTGTTATGCTACAAGAAACAGGTTGTTACTGGACTTGTAGTTACTTAACTAGAGTTTGTAATAATGTAGGAGGGAATAAAGGTAATCCAGGATGTAATGGTGGAAGTTATAGAAAGTTTGATACTATTGAAATAGGAATTAAATTTGCTATTGATAAATTAAATTCTTATTATAGTAAAGGATTAACTACAGCTAAAGAAATAGGACCTAAGTATGCAACTGATAAAACTTGGTATCAAAAAGTAAATAAATATATAAATAAATTAAAAAAATAGATTTAGTTTAGGGGGAATCTATAATGGAAAAAGTATATTTACATGCACTTAGTACATATGTAGAAGAAAATAGATATTTAGAAAACTATTATAGTTCGAGACAGACGATTATTTTACTAAACAAAGTTTTAAAGCGGGGAGCACTTCTTTCACTTAGGAATCAAAGAAAACTTAGTAAAAGTAATTTTACCGGTTCTAACTATATATCTTTGTGTGATTATGATAAAAGAAATCTTTTTCATAAAGATGATCCTACATATAATTCATATAATGTTTATATTCGTAACTATTTATCTTTAATGTTTGATTCTAAAAATATAGATGCAGTTGTTCCAAAAACAGTAAATATATCTAATAAAGATCTTGAAGGTTTTAGAAGAATGGAAAAACTAGGGAAAGATAAATTATGTAGATACTCTGATTTAGTTGATGAAGTTCAAGTTAAAGATAAATTATTATTAACTAATTTAATTGGACTAACTTTACCAACTTGGTTACTTATAAATAAAAAGGCATCAAATGATGAAAATATATATAATATAGTTTATGAAGTGAATAAAATTAAAACATTATTAGATAAATATAATTATAAATTACCTATATATGATATAGATTCATTTTCAACTATTACTAACGAAAATGAAGTTGAAAAGTTAATTCTAGTAAAAAAAGATTGACAAAATAGCAATAAAATACTATAATCTTCTCATAAAGCGAAGAGGGAAGAGTAATAGTTATAACTTCTTTTATAGAGAGTTAGTGGTTGGTGAGAACTAATAATAGTTATAATTGTGAAAAAAGAAAGTGACAAATTCCTGAGTATGTAAAAATCGTATATCTGCGTTAAAGATTAAAGATAGAAATGTAAATCTATGAAGTAAGATGGTACAGCGGACAAAAACGCTCTTACGAATAGATTTTTTTTATTAGGAGGAATTATGGAAAATAAATATAGAAATATTTATTGTGGTGATGTTAATAATAGTTATATTAATAAAGAAGTTAAACTAGCTGGATGGATAGAGTCTGTTAGAAATTTAGGTGGTTTAATATTTATTACATTAAGAGATGAATCAGGTGTAGTACAACTTATATCTAATGATATTGAAAAATATAATAAATTAAATAGAGAATCAACAGTTACTGTTTTAGGAATAGTTAAATCTAGAGAAGAAAGTATGATTAATAAAAATATGAAAACTGGTGAAATAGAAGTTGAAATATTATCATTAGAAGTTTTAGGAGATGTTTATAATACTCTTCCATTTGAAGTCAAAACATCAAAGACTTCTAGTGAAGAAACAAGACTTAAATACCGTTATTTAGATCTTA